>CALMVQ010000320.1 GCA_937873135.1 uncultured Scytonema sp.
TTCGCGAGATAGCCTCGCGAATAATGTGTTTTCTCCAAATTGGGATGCTCCCAAGGTGACTGGGATTGCTGATGGACAAGAATTGGTAACTCCCATAGCCTATAAGATTGTCGATGGAACTAAGTTAGTTGCAAAAAGCAATCCGGAAACCTCTGCAATTGAATTCAATGTTCCCCCAGCTCAGGTTTTCAAGACGAGTGAGGTAAATTGGTTTATCCCCGATACTATACAAGCAGTCCTTGACACCGGGATTAGCAATGCACCAATTGATGATTAAAAATGGTAGGAGTAGCGAGCAGTACGATTCGGTTAGTGCTATCACCGTCGAAGATCGGAACTACTCTCGCTCCTTACCATGACAGGGGGAGATTTGGCAACATGGGTGCTATCTCCCCTTTTTGAGTACATGAGCCGCTTGTCTTTGTCGATCTTTTACTCAAATTTGCCATGATTATTTTCATCCTTAAGGTGCATGCAATTTTACACTTTTTGGGCATGAAAATAACCGTGCTTTTTAAGGAGGAAACCTAGGAGCAAATGTTAATAAGTCTTTAGTCCCATTGTTCCAAGAGTTTCTTGCCATGAATCACCGCTGCAATAGTTACAGTGTCACCCTCAATCCGATAGATGATTCGATAGCTGTAAGCAGACACTTCCCGGATCGTCTCTTCACCAAATTCTGGCACAAGATGACCAGACAAAGGAAATTCGCTCAACTTGCTAATTGAGTCAAGTATCTTTTGAACTAATGCAGCACCGTAGGAAGTTGAGTCGCGAGATATATATGCAGCGATTGCGTCTACATCTTCAAGCGCTTTTAATGACCAAACTACTCTATAAGCCATTTGCTCAACAGCGCTTCTGCTTCTTCTTGGCTAATGGTTCCTTGCGTTTCACTTATAACTAAACCTTGACGAACTTTCTCAATTATGTATAGATGATATTGCACATCCTCTATCGAGCAATCATCTGGTAAATGTTTTAACAGAGATAGCACTTTTGCTTTTGTTGTAGTACTCATAGCCTAATTTTTAACTAATTTATGTGTAACTTTGTTAAGTGGGTGATGCCCACCTGACATATGCTAAAAATTTTCATGCACTGGCGATCATAATCTTTATTCTAACTAAGATCTCTATAAAAGGTATTCTTAATTTATCATCAATGTATGTGCGGGTGCTTTATAATAGGGAATAAATATTGGGTTTAAAGATGAATGACTAATTACTAAATATCGGGCACAACATATATATAATGAGTACATGGGACGCGGAAATAAAGCTACCATTCAGAATTACTATACAGTATACAACTTAGGAATTTTTAACTTTGCGGAAAGTAAGCGTTACGGAAACTGAGATCGCTTAACGTTCCAAGAAGAATTTCTAATTCTGGGCTCGCGGTAAATGATCAGTCTTTAACCGTACATGAAATAATCCCCCTAGCTTGATACAATTCCATTCAGCTGCTTTGGCGGCATATTAAGGCTCGCTGAAATACTTGCAGGAATTCAGCGTTGCATTCCCCAGCATTGGAGAAAACAGCAATAGCTCGCGATATTGTTGTATATACTTTAGTATCCTCTCATTCTACACCTAAAGCTTGAAAATACAACCGGATTTGCTCGGTGTGCTGACCCTAGCAAAACCAACATAAACTCTTCGCCGCCAAACAGACAAGCCATATTGCGTGTCTGTTTGGCTACCTAGCAAGTGTCCAAATGCTGACGACATGAGAAATGTATCTTTGAGCTTTTTGAACTCATCAATGTCGAAAATAATGATGACGACAGCGATAAGTTCAAAACACTTTTTCAAAACAGAGCGATCGCAGCTGCCTAAGTAGTGCGGCAACTGTGGCTTATCCTGTAGCCACACTTCATCAATTAGAGCACTCTTCGTTTTAGCAGGGGTTAATACTGTTTCACTTTAAAATTGATACAAATAGGTAAGCAGGGGAGCAGGGAGC
>CALMVQ010000321.1 GCA_937873135.1 uncultured Scytonema sp.
ATGCAGGGGGAGCAGGGGGAGCAGGGGGAGCAAATAGTATCAAGATTTTCGTGAAATGGTATGACATCATTTCTGTTGATGTTGAAAGATTTATGAGTTGTACAGGATGAAAATCGGAAAATTTTCGTCATTCGCACGACAAGCCTATTAATATCCAACTCTTCAGGGCAAGATAAAAAAAGAACATTTACAAAGACTGATGTGGTGAAACCAATCTCTCCTGGAAACACTCGGTAGGGAGGGTTTTGGTTCAGTATCCACGGGAATGATGACTATCAAACGGACATAATAAAAGTCTTAATGTATACTTGTAAATTCCATTCATGAAAAGGCGGTCAAAAAATACGTATAAATACTGAATTTAGTGAATTAATAAAAACACATGAATTATGTCGAAATACACTGCCATCACCTTTGCACCCGTACAAGGGTTTATTGAGAAATCACGGAAACTTAGAGATTTATACGGTGCATCGCAGATACTTTCTTACCTTAGCCAGCGACTGATGAAAGAAGCTGAGAAGACAACAGAGGTGATTTCACCTGCGTTAATCAACGTCCAACAGGGAATGCCAAACCGTATTCTTCTCAAAGGAGAATTCTCCGAAACACAAGCGAGAGAAACTTTATTGTCGGCATGGAAGCACATATTGTTTGCTTGTCGAAACTGGATAGAAGAAGAATTACCCGGTGAATGCCATTGGGAACAGGAGTGGCGAAATTGGGGAAACAATGCTTGGGAGGTTTTTCGGGGAACTGGCGAAACTATTTCTGCGGCGATGGAAGATTTAGAAAGCCAGAAACTCTCACATAATTGGGTAGCACTAAACTGGATAGGCGAGAGTTCGAGTTTGACGGGTACGGATGGGATAGCGTTTCCCAGGTTAGGTGCACAAGATAGAAACCCAAATAATCGGCAATGGAAGGGTGAGAACGAGGAAATCAAGGATTTTTACCGTCGCCTGTCATGTATTTCCGAAAATCTTCCAGTGAACGGAGAACCAGAGGGTAAATATGTCGCACCAAATGAAAAACTCAGCATCCCGGAATTAGTTAAACGCCTCGTAACTCGCCCGAAGATTGCCACAAATCTGGAAATGTCGCCGTTGGGTGACAGTTTCAGTGATATTTATCGCCGCCCGAAACAGATCACCGAACAAAAAAAAGGACGTTGGACAGGTTGGTTTATGGGTGATGGGGATAAGGTTGGAGATCATCTCAAAACTTTAGCGCGTGAAAAAGGAGATGCGGCAGTCACATTGTTCAGTCACAAGATGCGTCAGTGGGGAAATGATTTTGCGAAGTCTTTTCAACAGGAACTTGGACGGGTTATATATGCGGGAGGTGACGATTTTCTCGGGGTCATTTATAGTGGAGAAGACAAAGAAGCTATTCAACCTGAACGCGCGTATACATGGTTGTTAGAATTACCTCAGAAATGGCTTGAACATGGGCAAGATATTAACTTAAGTGTTGGGTTTGTGTGGGCTGCTGCAAGTGTACCGCAACGAGAAATTTTACAGCACTGTCGGGAATCACAGAAGGTGGCAAAATCACTTGGACGCGATCGCGTGACTATTCGCGTCGTCTTTAATAGCGGACAATATGTGGAATGGACTTGTCCTTGGGATGATTTGGGTATTTTGAGGACATATCGCGATCGCGATCGCAAAACCTACTGGCAATGGCAGAACAGTAGCTTTGACCGAAATCAGCAACCAAATTGGAATCATATATATAGTGACTTAGCGCAATTGACTGCACGTCACGCATTTAATCTCAACCGAGATACCTATAATGTCGCTTTGGCAATCAAATTTTTGGAAATTTACTTTCCTGACATTGCAGAGAAACTCGGCGATTATGACGCCACGCAAAAACTAGTGGGTTTTAGTGACGATACAGATGGTGACGAACGCGCACAAGCCACAGTTGAATGGATATGCAATCTCATTAAAGTCGGTTGGTACTTATGTTCAAATATATAATCTATATGACTCCTTTAGGGATGATGTATGGAAGTGCAGGTGCATTTCTGTCACCGGAAAACTTAGTTGGACGTTCTGGGGCCAAATTTCCCCCTGAAGCCGCAACGCTATCGGGTTTAATCTTTAGTATTAATAAAATTTCCCAAGAATCTTTACCGAAAGAAGAACGAGACAAACTTCAAAAAAAACTCCGGGAGTATCTCTTTGTCGCGGGACCATTTTGGACTAATCGTGAAGACGATAGACAAAATTTTTACGTTCCGATCCCTCGCTCAAAAATTATTAGTAAAAAAGAAGTCAATGAGTGGATATTTGATAACGGAAAATTCACCTACGAACAGCAAAATTTAGAGAATATCGAATCTGATTATCAATGGCAAAGGGTGACAGCTTGGGGACAACCAAACCAACTTCTCAAGGAGAATCAGTCTGTCGCGGCAACTCCTTGGAAATTTGTTTCTCAACTGCATCCCAGTTTAGAAGATGGACAACGGTGTGTGAAACCGAAAGACAGTCTATTTTTAGAATACTCCGTGCAGATACCAGAAGATATTTCGATTGTCTACCTCTCCAACTATCCAATTGAAAATGGCTGGTATCGTTTTGGTGGCGAAAATCACCTTGTGGAAATTGAGTCCGAAGAAATTACTTACTTAGATATAATTCAACTTTTAGAAAAGCCTGTCGAACGTTCATTTGCATTAATTACACCTGGGATTTGGGGTTCAACACGCTTTTCGTATCGCTACCCGCAACAGGCAAGTTTTCCCAGCACAAATATACAAATGCTCACTGATAAACCCATACCCTACCGCTATCGCGCCAAAGGACAACTTGGAAGGGGAAGATACGCCGTTCCGGCAGGTAGTGTTTATGTTTTGGAAACACCAATCAATAAATCTTGGTGGAACTGGGATGAAGAGTGGTTTCCTAACGAAGGATACAGCTTGAAGCGGGTGGGTGCTGGTTTGTGTTTACCAATAGAAATAAAAGGAGTTGCCTAATATATGTACAAAAAAGCTTACGGCATTATTGAAACTCTATCACCTCTACACGTTGGTGCAACCGCAGGAGAAGAAGCGGGTAATTTAAATATAATTTTCCGCGATCAATTTACACATACAGGCATTGTACCTGGTAGTTCTGTACGTGGTCGTTTCCGTGCAGAAATGCGTCAGATGTTTGGTACAAATGGCGAAGCTAAATCAAATTATTGGTACGGAGAAGGCGCAGCTTCCGAACAATCAGAAGTTAAAAATGAGTCAATAATTAAATTTGAACATGCTTCAATTGTTTGGTTACCCGTATTTTGTCCAGGACAACCTATTGTATGGGTAACCTGTCCCTATTTACTAAAGCGCTACAGGCGGATTGCAGGTAAAAAATTGGAAATTCCTGACCCTTATACAGGTTCTAGAACATTAAAAGCACGCGAGTCGCAAGGGAGAAAAACCTTATTTTTTAACCTCGGATTTCTCACAGTTAATAAATTAGAAGATCTGAGCGATTGGTTTCCATCTGGAAATGAATCACCTGCGGTGGTTGTCGAGGATGCAGATATTTCCATGATTCATGATATGGCATTATATCGCCAAACTCGCGTGCGCTTAAAAGCTGAAGAGAAAGTTGTGGATGGTGGTGGTTTTTTCAACATGGAAGCATTACCAGAAGGAACAATACTCGTTTTTCCTATCGCTATCAAGAATAACAAAGGTAAACTCGAGGAAAAATGGGAACCATTTGGGAAAAACCAAAGTAATGAAGCTGAAATGTATCTTGGAGGTTTAGAATCCATCGGTTTTGGTCATTGTTTGTTAACTTTGGAGGGGATAGAAAAATGACTTGGCAACCTTATAACTTAGATCAAGAAGCACAGTCTTTAGTTTTGCAATATCGTGACTTGGAAGGTGTCATCGGACAATCTCACAAAATGCGGGCAACGGTTGCTTTTGGCTTAGAAAGATTTTGGGGAGAACACCTGCGACTCATCGATAAACCTAAAGAACAAAATAAAGGGAAATACTGGCGCGAAACCTGGAAAACTTTTACAAACATTATGCTGCCAACGGGAATTATACTTCCTAGTGAAGAAATTCAACCTAAAGATACTCAAAAAATTCAAGCAACAGCAGAAAAATTGTGGAATCTTCCTCTTGAGGACCAAAGAATTTGTTTAGCTGTTCTCACACAATTTTGTGACAGCTTGGTTTGGTGGACTCAGCGATACAAACTTCCAGGAGGTAAAGATGACACAGAATAACGCGAATGAAGTCCCCTTAATGTTCCAAGCACAGATTGAAGGTAGGGGACAAATTCAGTATATAAAAAGCCCTGAAAAAATAAAACGTTGGGTTCAAGAATGGAAAAAGGGTGCTGAAAATCAATTTCCACAATTTATTTCGCGAGGAGGCGATCGCACATTTCATCAGAAACCATATAAAATTGCCTGGCGAATTGTTTCTAATAGCGGACAAGATGAAGATATTATTCGTCCGATTATAGCAGCTGGAGGTTTTCCCTATTATTCTGGTGCAAGCATGAAAGGTGCATTTTTACGTGCTTGTACCCCCGAACAAGCGAAACTCTACTGCGGTGCAAAAACCTCTACAAACCAAACCAAACCCGGTATTTTGCGCTTTCATGGTGGATATCCCGAAGATGAGACTTGGAAAGAAACGCAGTTAATTGATATCGTCCATCCCCAGCAAGATTTGCAAGTAAAAACCAATATCAGTACCTCGGCATTTCTGCAAATATCGCTTTACCAACCCACTTTAATTTTTGGTATTTCCAGTATAGTAGAATTAGATGACGCTGAATGGAAGACTATTTGGAGCATTTGGGAAAAAGCCTTAGAAAAGGGAATTGGCTGTCGTGTTAGTGCAGGTTATGGTCAATCTGTCAAGCATCCAGAAACTAAACTAATCACAATAGGACTGTGCGGACAAGGATTAGCCTCAAAATTAATAGATGAAAGCGGTGAATTTCGTCCCAATATGTTTAAAGCCGCATTACGCAGTCATACCTTGCGGTTATTTAGTGGCGTTACCGATCAACAAAGCGCTGAAGAATTAACCCGCGAACTTTGGGGAGGATTTGCTAGTAATCACGGTGCAGTCGTGGGACTTTTAGGAATTGCATTTAATCCTGTGGAATTGGAAGACATTGACTTCTACAAGTACAGGAATTCTCGAATGCCTACCTATGAATTAACTGAAGGAGTTTTAAATATTCTCTGCTGGCGTCAACTTGCCGATGATGAAAGAGAGAAGTTAAAGAAACTCGTGATTCAACTCGTTAAATTCTCCATGCTTTTAGGCGGTTTTGGCAAGTCGTGGAGACGGGTTGATCATCGGTTAATTTATCCAGATTATTTGAAAGGGAATAAGAAGCCAATGATAGGTTGTCATTGGGAATATACTGAAAAATCAAAGAGTTTATATATTCCTGTCAATAAGCTAAGTAATATTACTATTTTTCTAAATTCCCTCCACGAGAAATCTATCAAAGAATGGGTTGAATCAAGAGGGAAAAAACTTAAAGCGCCACTCAGTAACTGGCGCGAAGTCTGGCATCCAGAAAAAGTAGAAGTTTGGGCACGTATAGCGGAAGATGAAAGTAATAGCGAAGCTATTAAATGGTTTCACGGTGATTATGAAGTTAATCATTCTTCTGTCTCTAAGTTAGTACAGTGGGATAATGAAGGTCTATCATTAATCAAAAACGAAGATTTACGTAGTCAATTCAATGTGTCTAATCAAACAGATTTAAAGCTTCTGAAGGAAGATGTCATGAGAAAGCTAAAATTTCCAGTGCAGGAAAGAAATTTTAAAAGAGATGATAGGAACGGGGATGTAATTTTTAAAACAAACGCAAATAATGCGATGCTAGCCTGGTTATCTGAATTAAAGAGTGACTTTAAACCTTGGGAAAATTTAAAGTGGTCGTGTAATTATTATAAAGACCGCGAGTCAGACTTGCGCAACCAACTCATGCATAATTTACGCGGAATGGAAGATAGCGATGTCATTAAATACTTATTGGGGTCTCCCAATGACGAACCTGTGACTACTAACGTCAAGGAGACATATGAAAAACATGTAAAGCAACCATTCACTCGTGCTATTTCTCTTCTCAATCTACCTTGCAAACGTGATAAACTACAAGTAAGATTGCAAAATTTAGCCGATTCATTAGTGTAAAGTACGGTCAGGTTTCCAACCTGAGGAGTCGCTTCCCTTAGTCCAAGTAAAATTAATCACCGCAGCAGCAGCCTGAACACAATAAATTGCTTTATCATAAAGATAACTTTTGGCAAAGCAAAGCGGGGGCAAAAACCCTAGGGGGTCTGCCAAAATTACCAGAACCTAGACAAATCAATATGTTTGGCTTGTGGCGATCGCCAAAATTCCCCAAATTAGAGATCAAGCAAACGGCTGAAATGGACTTTTATTTCCGCCTTGCCAATTCTCTGCCTGGAGTGCCTATCTCATAAGCATTTCGGCTGGCGGGGTCTCTGTACTCGTTACAGAGACGAATTAATGGAAACACGCCTTATGGGGGTATTGATGCGATGCCATTATAAGTCTCTGTACTCGTTACAGAGACGAATTAATGGAAACATTCTTTTTGGTCTTCCTCATACTCAGTTATTGTCACGTCTCTGTACTCGTTACAGAGACGAATTAATGGAAACTTCCTTTTTAATTTATGACTTTACAAGAATTGTCTACGTCTCTGTACTCGTTACAGAGACGAATTAATGGAAACTTTAATTGATTCCAAGTAATCCGCAATATATTCAAATGAGTCTCTGTACTCGTTACAGAGACGAATTAATGGAAACATTGTACTATTAGGTCTTTAGTATCCTGGTCTGTGCCTTGTCTCTGTACTCGTTACAGAGACGAATTAATGGAAACTCGTTATTGGGACAATCGTAGTAGGTGGGGGCATTGTCTCTGTACTCGTTACAGAGACGAATTAATGGAAACCGGCGATCGCGGTTATAAACAAATCCCATTCTAAGGTCTCTGTACTCGTTACAGAGACGAATTAATGGAAACTGATACGACGCCAGCTTATTCCCTGCTTGGATTAGAGTCTCTGTACTCGTTACAGAGACGAATTAATGGAAACCTTCCACCTTTTTGTCCGTACGGGGGATTTAGCCACATGTCTCTGTACTCGTTACAGAGACGAATTAATGGAAACCTATGTGAGTCAGCAGCTAGAGACGTTGAAAAATGGGGAGTCTCTGTACTCGTTACAGAGACGAATTAATGGAAACATTGTATCTCACCAGATACCAGGGACTTTTACCTTGGGTCTCTGTACTCGTTACAGAGACGAATTAATGGAAACTTTTGGGGAAGTTGTTGAGGTTGTGGCTGAGCATTCACGTCTCTGTACTCGTTACAGAGACGAATTAATGGAAACCGGATAATCGTATGAAATCAAAATGCAAAAAATACTTGTCTCTGTACTCGTTACAGAGACGAATTAATGGAAACTCAAACCCATTGCACCTCGAAGGAATGGTAGTCAGGTCTCTGTACTCGTTACAGAGACGAATTAATGGAAACTAGGAGTTGGTGAAGGAGTTGGATTAGGCGTAGGGTCTCTGTACTCGTTACAGAGACGAATTAATGGAAACTCTCTACGACTGTGCCTATCGAGATTTAAGACTATAGTCTCTGTACTCGTTACAGAGACGAATTAATGGAAACTCAGTCCTTGTGCGGAGGCTCCAAATATTGTTTTTGAGTCTCTGTACTCGTTACAGAGACGAATTAATGGAAACTACACAGCCTGAGTGGCGAGGCGGTGGAATACCCATTTCGCGAGAATGCGATCGCACTCTTACAAAAACTTAAATATTACATAGATATGCCAAGATATTCGCGAGCAGCAGTCAAGCCTTAACCGAGTAGTATTGCGCCACAATAGAGTCAGCAGAGCAATCTACTCCACAAAAAGTTATATGAGCGCAACTAACAGTCTTCCTAAAGTATCAGACAATAGACCTAGCTTCGTGAGGCAGATGAAATTTCTTTTTCAGCCCATAGAATATGTGGAGGATTTTGCTAAGACCTATGGTGACAACTTTAGCATCTCGAATTTTTACGGTTCCTCAATTGTGTACTTTAGCAACCCCCAAGCACTACAACAGATTTTTACGGCTGATTCGAGTCAGTTAAGTTCAGGAGGGGGACCTAAAGGTTTAAGATTTTTGCTGGGGACAAATTCCCTGATTTTTTTGGATGGCGATCGCCACCAGCGTCAACGCCAATTATTAACCCCTCCTTTTCACGGTGATCGGATGCGGATTTATGGTGAGTCTATCCGCGAAATCACAGAACACTTATGTGATGAGTGGCAGGTGAACAAGCCTTTCAAAATCCGTGATTCAATGCAAAAGATTACTATATCTGTCATATTACGAGTGGTATTTGGTCTGGATGAAGGACAACGTTTTGATGAACTGGCATTACTGCTAACTTCTTTGCTAGAAGCAATGAGTTCTCCCTTAATGTCGAGCGCTGTGATTTTTCCATTTTTACAAAAAGATTTAGGCGCGTGGAGTCCTTGGGGTAGAGTAGTGCGCTTGAAACAACAAGTTGATGAACTCATTTATGCCTTGATTCAAGAACGTCGTACACAATCAAACCAAAATCGTCAAGATATCCTCAGTTTAATGATGTCTGCTCGAGATCAAGATGGTCAAGTAATGTCAGACGAAGAATTACACGATGAATTAATGACGTTACTAGTTGCGGGACACGAAACAACTGCTTCCGCACTGACTTGGGCTTTTTACTGGATTGATTGTTTACCACAAGTGCGTGACAAGTTGCAACGGGAACTTAGCTCTATTGGTGAAAACCCAGATTCTAGTGTCATTGCTAAATTACCGTATCTTACAGCAGTTTGCCAAGAAACCCTGCGAATCTATCCTATTGTGATGACTGCTTTCTTTCGAGTAGTAAAATCTCCAATAGAAATAATAGGCTACAAACTCCCAGTAAAAACATTCATTATCCCCAGCATTTACTTAGCACACCATCGAGAAGAAGTCTACCCACAACCGAAACAATTCAAGCCAGAACGTTTTTTGGACAGGCAATTTTCTCCTTATGAATATTTGCCCTTTGGCGGCGGGAATCGTCGGTGTATTGGGATGGCTTTTGCTCAGTATGAGATGAAATTGGTGTTGGCAACGATTCTATCGCGCTTTCAAGTGTCCCGAGTCAATAAGCGTCCTGTACGTCCTGTGCGCCGTGGTTTGACTGTAGCTGCACCAGCAGGAATGCGAATGGTTGCAACGCAAACTAAACATCAGCAATCCTCATAATGAGAGACGCTTTAATCATGGCGTCTCTACTTCAATCAATAGGTTTGTAACTGGTACCGCGTAGGGGAATTAAAAATTAGAAATGAGAAAAGCTTGACTTGCAGGCAATAAGTAATTCCGAACGGTTTCCTATACCCTGTTGACAGATGAACTTGACGGCAGAAGAGATGTATAGTTTATACAGTCAACGTGGAAGTGAAACTTGATTTTGATACTGAGGAATTAAATAATGTCTACTGATACAGTTGCTTACATTCAAGAAAGCGAATTTGACAGTCTTTTAAGTGAACAGAAGTTTGTGGTGGTTGATTTTACTGCGACTTGGTGTGGTCCCTGTCGTCTTGTGAGTCCGTTAATGGATCAACTTGCGGAGGAATACAAGGATCGTGCCCAGGTGGTTAAGCTAGACATCGACAATAACAAACCTGTTTTTAAAAGATTCGGTCTTAAGAGCATTCCTGCAGTTTTATTTTTCAAAGATGGTGAGTTAGCAGAAACCATCGTTGGAGTTTCTCCTTACGAGAAGTTCACCGAAACCCTTGAGACGCTTCTCTCTTCTGAAGAAAACTCTATCTAATTTGTTCGTCATTTGGAAACACCAACTGCGATCTATACGGAGATCGCGCCTAGAATATAACCAATCAGTAAGTCGGCATAGATAAAACTTGATAACAGTTTGTGGTTGCGGGAAGAGCGCTGTAGGCGCGAAGCGGGAAGAGCGCTGAAGCGCAACTACGAACCTTTTGAACCAGTTTACAATTGTGACTTACTGCAAGACAGTTTCTGTTGTAAATAAAGTCGATGTCCACATCAAAGATCTGTCACTTTCTCATTGGTATTCCTGGTAGTGGTAAATCAACTTTCGCTCATGCTTTAGCAAAACTTGGTAACTACGTCATCGTCTCTACTGACGATATTCGCATTGCACTCTATGGTGATGCTAAGATTCAAGGCAATTGGAGTGAAGTTGAAAACCAAGTCATCGTTCTGATTGGAAATGCGATCGCATCCGGTAAGGGTGTCATATACGACGCAACCAACTGCAAACGCTCCTTCCGGTTGGATTTTTTAATGAAGCTAGAACCAAGAAATCTCATCTGGATTGCCTGGTATTTAAAAACACCTATCGAAATCTGTCTGAAGTGGAACCAACAACGCGATCGCCAGGTTCCTCCAGAAATCATCGCCAGCATGTACAAATCGCTGTTAAATTTTCCACCACTTGCTGCTGAAGGTTTTGCAGCAGTCGAAGAAATTGATATGACTGCACTTCAACCGGGGACAGAAGTTGTCGAACAAATCGAACGCATCCAAAACTTGCACTGTCGCATCATCAACCGCACCCAACACAACGGAATCACCTTAAAGCTTTGAGATTAACGGTATATTACATGGAAAAAGAGAAATCGGCGTTTCTGTGTTATTCACACAGTATAAGTATGCTGTGGCTTAACAAGGGAAAATGGCTAAGGATGATATAGAACTTAGAAGGAAGAGGTACTTCAAGCTCAGTTCACAAATCGCTCAGTTGGAGAATGCACAATTGCATTCTCTGTTTGACAATAGTGAGTTGAATGAGTCGAGTACAGGTTGGGGGATGAATCACGCCATCGTCCTTGGGGAATCCAAAGTCTTTGTGAAACGTCTTCCGGTTACAAACATCGAATTTGACAACCTGTTCTCCACCAGAAACCTCTATAACCTGCCGACTTACTGTAATTACGGCTTCGGTTCCACTGGTTTTGGGGTCTTCCGGGAACTTGTGAGCCATATCAAGACAACCAACTGGGTATTGTCTGGAACAATTGCCAGCTTCCCGTTGATGTACCATTATCGGATTATTCCTTTCTCAGGGCGGCGTGCGGATGTCGATAGATCGCGTCTAAAAAGTTATGTGAAGTACTGGGGCAATAGTGCAAACGCCGGGAATTATGTGTTAGATAGAGCGAACGCCAACTATGAATTAGTTCTGTTTTTAGAGTACATACCGCATGTTCTGGAAACATAGCTGCGAGAAAACCCTAACAAACTTCAGAAAACCCTGGATGACTTACGCACGACGATTAACTTTTTGAGGACGAAGGGAATCATCCACTTCGACGCACATTTTCGCAACATCCTCACCGACGGCAAGCGGACATATTTGACCGATTTTGGTTTGGTACTTGACAAGAGTTTTACATTGACAAAAGATGAAAAATCTTTTTTTAAGCAAAACACATTTTACGACTACGGAGAAGTCCTGCGGAATCTTGGTCACCTTATTCGATCACCGTATGATTTATGTTCGGAGAACGATAAACGCAGGATGATGGAAAAATATGGCATAAAAGAAGGCTTAAAACATTATGAACTGCGGTCTATATTACTCGACAACATCGAGCAGATACATGGTGATAGGATTATGAAGTTAGATGATTTCTATGTTACCAGCATCGTCAAATACCGCAGCATTATTGCCCTGATGCAAGACTTCTTTGCTGATATGTGGGAAAATAACTTGAAGGACACGAAATTTCGGGGAGCAGAACTACGACGACTGCTTAAAGAGACAGGCTTTCTTCTTGGGGAAGAAACCCACGGCAGACATTAGTGAGAAGTTAAGATAATTGCACTTTTACTACTGTACGTTCGCTCCTACTTGAGATGGCAAGAGGAATTAATGCCTTAAGGGGAAAGGGACAAGAAGATTTTCCAACCCAATCGCATAAAGCTTCCCCATTTCCCGCTAATGTGGAGAATAGCGTTAGAATTCTTGGCGCTCAAGCAATGCTGCCTTGCGGCAAGCGCTTACACATCCCTGATTGATTTGAGTGCGGGTATAGGGGGAAACTCAGACCATGCTTATTAGACATCTCCAGTTCCGGAGGTAAGGGCGAACAGCCGTACCCTACGGGAACGCCTGAAGGCGAACGCCCCTACCAATGGTTTTGACGAACGTATAATTAATTTTCACTCTTGTGTCTATTAGGTAAATAACACTAGACGAACTCATGCATCTATGAGCTTTGCTCCACTCTTTGTGCGCTCTAGCGTAGTCCGATCCCACTTGCCAAGGTTTGCAGCTGCAAGGTAAGTGCTTTGAAAAAAAGCGAGTAGTACTTCATCTGGTGACTTTGCGGTTCGCACTGCATCGTAAGGCAGTATAAATTCTCCCATTTCCTGATGATAAAAAGCAACATTTGGCTCAATAGGATACTCATTAAAACCAGATGGTGTGGGATAAGCATAAGCATAGAAGACAGGTTCTCCATCACCACCACCTGGCCAAAAACCGCAGCTGCTCACTTCATGTGAGTATGCCTCTCGTGTCACCCAATCTGCCATATTAAGGATTCCACCAGGGTGTTCGGGTGCTAAACGACCAGAGAAACGGGTAACAGCTAGATCAAAGCTGCCCCAGAAAAAATGGACTGGGCTCACCTTACCAATAAATCGGGAGCGAAATTCTGTAAGTACACGGCTTGCCTGCATCAAAACACGCCAGAGCCGTTGTGCATGTTCTGGATCATAGGTTGTATGTTTGCGATCCTCCTCAAAGGAAATTGGATCTGCCACTTCAACTGGTGTCGTCCAGATGGTAATTTCCATGCCAAGCGATCGCAAAGCAGCCATTGTCTCCTGGTAAAAGTTGGCTACAGAGCGTGACACTAGATCGAGTGTTTTAGTCGTTCCGTCACTGGTGTTGATGATAAGTTTGTGGTCAATAAAGTCGAAGCTAATCTCAAAAGTTATAGAACCATATGGAATAACCGATGTTGTTAGCCCACGAACTGTTACGTATAAAGGCACCTGCCACCAGTGATTCTGCATTGGACTCTGTACAAGGCGAATTTTTCCAATAATTTGAGTCCACATATGAAGTGTTGCATATGTGTCCTTCCACTTGTCAAATGGCAAACTTGGCCAAACTTCAATGCCATTACTACCAGCGTTATGTAGTTCAGTCATTAGTGCCTCCACTTTAAGGTCAGAGTAAACTTACCAATACTATATAAGGATTGTTGGGGCCTCACAAGTCGGTGCAAATTGGTGTAGTCGCTCAGACAAGTGCTCGAGTTTTTTTGCGCATTGCTGGACAATAGGACGGAGCTATTCGAGATTTAAATATCGCATTTGCAAGTACACCTGAGCGAAATGCAGTAAACTTTAATGCAAGTAATTTTCCTGGAGGAACTAACAGACTATTTATAGGGTCGGGAGGACAACCTGAGCAGTTGCAAGTTTTATTTGGCAACGTCGCTTCCCAATCTCCTTATTTCCAAGCACCTTCAATCGGATTTATATTTACGAGCAGCGATCTCACCCCAACAACTGATTTAAAGGAATTTCTAACGGACGCAAGCGGTAAATTTGATGGTCAATTTAAGTTAACTTTGTCGCCTTCGCAGGCTCCTGACCCAAATAATATATTTTCTGGCTCGTTTACTATCTCTCGCGTTCCAGAACCTGGAAATACAACAGCTTTAGTTGGGATTTTGTTAGGGCTGGCGTATCTAAGTAAAAGTAAAATGCCAGGAATCAGACAGTAAGGAAAAGCAATCTAAAGAGTTCCATGAATTGACTTAGAAAATTTATAAATGGGGTCATCGAGTCCCGCCAGCTACGACTTTTTTGTTTACTAGGGAGTCAGCGCTAGCGAGTTTATTATCTCTCGAACATCGACCTCATTGAGGTTTTTTATATGAGCAACATAATCATCTGGGTCAGAAACAAGGTTAATATCAAGTTCTAATGAAGACTTCAGGACTTACGTAAGTGTCACAATATAATCATAAGTGTCACATAGGCAAAAACATGAATTTTCAGTTGTATAGCTTATTATATAAGCATTAGACAAAAAAGCTGCTGATGTGCCAGTTGCGTAAGTCCTATGATTACAATTTTCGCAAGCAAAAGTTAGATTACTTACCATTTAACTTATTAAGACTTCATCTTCCATATCCTTTCTAAAATTTCAATCTGCTTTTCTTTTTGAGGAGTAATCTTTTGGTCAATCTCAAATGTCATCTTCTGTATCTTTTCTGAATTTTCAATTTCTAGAAGGCGTATCTTTTCTAAAGTTTCCATTTCCAAAATGATTTCATCCCTCCACTTGAGGCGATCCCTTTTATACTCCATATACTGAAAAATGCACCCTAAGATAAAGCCAATTGTCGTGAAAGTAATGAAAACTTCTATGAGAGAGCTTGCACTCTCGTCCGTTTGCTTTGCCAACTTTTGTTGACTAAACTGAGTCGTTCTCGGAGCGATCGCAACAGAACTATATTGCATTTTCTCAAGGTTTATGTTTGTCTGAGTTATGACCTTAGGAGAGCCCGTAGCTTTTATAGGTACTGCAAGCAATCCTACTGTAGCTAGAAAACTCATTAAAAAATTAAATATCTTGATTTTCATAGCAGTATGAATATTGTATAGCTTACAAAACTAAGTCAAGATAAGCTAAAAAAAGTTAATATATATTACTACTTCAACATAATTTTTTAGCTTAAATAAAGATGTGATTGTGATTTATAACCATACTTTAAGAATATCAAAAACCATTTCTAATTATATAAATTCTATAGATAAAAACAATAGTGTAATTGCTTTGCTCTAATTTTTATGTATTGCTGTATATTCACAAGGAGCAAACACTAAACTAAGTTTATATGTTCTATATATCTCTTAATATATTTTATTGATAAACACTTAACTTTATAATTCTTTTGTGTTTCCACAAGAGTATTCAGAAGTAGTTGCTCACCAGCACTCTCAATACGGTTCGGTTAAGGAATTTAATCGTTAAGGCAGGCAGTTCTTGAGCAGGGGGAGTATAGGTGCATTTCTTGGGTTTTGAACTAATTCTCTACTATCTCTTTCCTCCCCTGCACAGACGTACAGTATTGCCAGCAATCTTGCATGTCAACTTTGCCTTCGCAGGATTTGCTCAACAATTCTCTAAGAGGCGATCACGAGCGTTCTATCGCTGTTGGTTTCGGTCCGCGCACCCTGATCGTTCCCTCCCAAATATTCATTTTTTCTCTGAATTTACAACTGTTTTCACCCGAATGAACCATACCTTTGGTAAGGGCGAACAGCCGTACCCTTCTCCTATCCGAGACGCTACTTGTCACGCTTGCTTAGAGAGAAGGGGTACGGGAACGCCTAAAGGCAAACGCCCCCACGACTTTGGTCCGTCGGATTTTCCGCCGCGCTGCACTGAATGTTAAGAAGGCAGAAATACGTTCGCGTAGCGTCTCCAATGGAGTTGGCAGCTATGCTGAAGAAATCCCCATAAATAAATTCAGGGGATGCGCGTAAGGACGCAGTATTCCGAAGCGCTGCGCGTCTCGAAATACATATTTTCTTTGTTTTTCATAACTAAAGTTAGGGGCGCGATTACCCAGTAGCATCGGGCACTTCTATTGGATCTCTTCCCTTCAGCATAGCTGCCCTCTGCCCTCTGCCTTTCTTCGGTAAATCTGCTGGAGGTTCAACAAACCAAAGGAGCATTTTCTTCAAATCTCAGTTTTGAGCTTATGATATATTGTTCATCAATCTCAAAAGCTAACCAGCGTCTTTGTAAGGTTTCTGCAACCCGACCTGTCATGTTAGAACCTGCGAAAGGTTCTAAAACAATATCACCTGGTTCTGTACAAAGGTTGATAACAAATTCTGGTAAGGCTTGAGGAAATCTTGCTGGGTGGGGCTTAAAACCTTCTTCTTTACAACGTCTTTGATAGTAATCGTTGGAAGCAGTATTTGAGGCGGAAATCATATTAACGGGTTGAATTACATCTTCAGATAATTTTTCTTGTATGGGAATCGGTTGTCCTATTTCTCCTTTATTTATACTGCAACGTCCATCAATAATATTTGGGGGAATAGCCCCTCCTCGGTCGTTTCCGAATTTATCAGAAATGTCATGACCTGAAGGCCTGACTTTGGGTTTATACCCATTCTTCAGAAGGTTTTTCATGGCATTACTATAAGGCTTTAAAACCCTTATATTATTAGCTTTAGGATGCGGTTCTTTTGACAGCCACCAAATTGTATTTACCGAATCTTTAACTCTTTCTCTGCGAACTGTAACCCATTCAGCAGGTGTGGGTAGTTTTGCCGGATTATACCAATACAATTCCTGTGCCAGATAAAACCCAAGTCCACCTTTTGCTTTTGCTTTGCACAAAGCAACAACTAGTTCAAAATGATAAAGAGAACGAACTGGCATCCCCTTAATCCAGCTACCACCAATATCAATAACCAGTGAGCCAGTTGGTTTAAGAATACGGTAAAACTGTATCGCGTAATCTTTAAACCATTCAATATATTCATCTGCATCAACATTTCCATATTCTTTTTTACGAAGCAGTGCAAATGGTGGAGAGGTGCAAATTAGGTCGATACTTTCGTCAGGAATACCTACCATTAATTCTAGACTGTTTCCCAAATAAGCAGCACCAAATTTTGTTTCGTAGTAAGGTTTACAATTAAGTCTCATATAATTTTTTTTTGATAAATGTACTATTAATAAGGTATTATCCCTAAAAACATAAGTTTTCTAACTGTTAGCTATTTTTTGCTCAATTTGCTCGTTGAATAGGACAACGCATTCAGTATCACCGCTCATCATAGTACATTTGCTCTGATATTTTTTGAGATCAATGACGCTGAAATCTGATATAGCATCCAGCGTGAATGCTACATCTAGCAGGCTAATGAAGAGACTTAAGCAAAACTCATGAATCTACGAGATCATGGCAGTGCGATTGATCAGCCTGGATTAATTGTCTGGAGCCGTTCACGTTCTTCTTCAGCTTTGCAGCCATAATGGAGTGTGATAGTAGGTTGCGACTTGATCCTGGAACATCTGGCACAGAAATATGATTTAATTTCACATGATCACTTTTCTGTCAATGCGTAAGTTCTGATCTCGTCCTAGACTGCTGATTCTGATCGCGAAAGCGCGGATATTTTGGGCTAAGGAGCAGTTTTATGAGCAATCACGTTTACCAAACTCTGATCTTAGGCGGTGGCTTCACTGGGCTTTTTACGGCTTTGCACCTCAGCCACCAACACTATCCTCGCTCAGTTATCCTGATTGACAAAGAGGAACGTTTCTGCTTTAAGCCTTTGCTTTATGAGTACTTTAGCGGTGAGATGGATGCTCAGCAAGTCCGTCCGCGTTTTGAAGAACTGCTTAAAGGTAGTGGGGTGATCTTTGTGCAAGATGCAGTCTCATCAATTGACTTAGTCAACAAACAGATCAAATTAGCTTCGGGGACTTGCTATGACTATAGTAATTTAGTATTGAGCCTAGGCAGTGTGACAGGCTACTTTGGGGTTGAGGGCGCTCAAGAGTATGCCTTGCCTTTCCGAACCGGAGAAGATGCGATCGCGGTTGATCGCCAATTACGTGATCGCCTACAGCAAGCGACGCAAATAGAAGACGCTAAAGAGCGCCGCAAACTGTTAACTGTAGCAGTCATTGGTGCCGGTCCGGCAGGGGTTGAAATGGCAGGCACTTTGGCGGATCTGCTGCCGCACTGGTATGAAGCAATGGGTGGTAACGCTCAAGAGATTCGGGTCGTGCTGCTTCATCAGGGGCAGGAGATCCTTGAGGGGGATGTGAATCAGCGTCTGCGTCACACAGCTCGAAAAGCTTTGCAACAGCGCACGGTTGCTGTAGAATTATTTTTAGGATCTCGAGTCACTG
Source organism: uncultured Scytonema sp. (assembly GCA_937873135.1). Classification (GTDB taxonomy): domain Bacteria; phylum Cyanobacteriota; class Cyanobacteriia; order Cyanobacteriales; family Nostocaceae; genus Rhizonema. Next base: position 18,041 of record CALMVQ010000321.1, read on the forward strand.
CTATCCGTCCGGATATCTTAGAGTACAAGCGGCATGAGCAATCCGAAATACTAGAAGCTAGTACTGTTGTCTGGACGACTGGGACGAACACAAATCCAGTCATCAAAACGCTGCCTATTCCTGATGAACACCGAGATCAGCGCGGTCGCTTAAAAGTTACCTCTACTTTACAACTGCCTAATTTTCCCGAAGTTTTTGCAGGCGGCGATTGTACAGTTGATATGTCAGCATCCACTGCTCCAGGTCATCAGTATAAGCAACCAGAACTTCCAGAAAAACAACATCTTAATTCTCAACCTTTACCCCCGACAGCCCAAGTTGCTTATCAGCAGGGGGCAACTATTGCTCGTAACCTGAAAGCTATGACTTTAGGAGATGATCTCATGCCCAATCAAGTCAACTTACGTGGAACACTTTTAAAACTAGGATTGGAGGAGAGTGCAGCTAACCTGGGCGATCGCTTTCAAATTACAGGCGAAATCGGTCATCTCATTCGTCAAAGTACTTATCTACAACTGTTGCCAACGCCGATTCATAATTTAAAAGCCACGACTAAATGGCTTAAAGATGAGGTCTTCAGCCGCTACTCACAGTCCATCAAAACCACTGATGCCATAAAGTGGGTTGGTGGTGCAGTTATTACTGCTGTCGTTGCCAGAAAACTGCTCAAAATGTTAACAGATGATGACAGAGTCACTAATAATATCAAGTTCGGTTAATTAGTTATCATTCATATCGCCACAAAACCCCACCCTTTTATCCCCTCCCCGCTTGCGGTTCGGGGACGTAAAGCATAGCTTTACTGGGGTGGGGTTCTGCATTGATGATAAATATTCAGGCGAACATGATATAATTCATATTTATAGCGCTTCACAATTTGGTGAAATACGGCACTTTGAGTTCGAGAACAACACCAAAAGCCGCTACATTTTTCACTCTTACTTGAACTGACAACCGTCTTCGCACTCGCTCACGCCATGTCAGCAATCCCCGGCAGACGACTGCCGAGAGCGAGGCGGTTGATCTATCTGGTTGTTGAGACTTTGCCTCAAAATGCTTCCAATGAGCGCATCTGAACGTGAGGATTTTGTATCTCTGTTGTCCGTTTTTGTCCGGGTTCACCGTTCTACTTCGGGTCTACCAGACGAACCAATCTATTTAGGTGTATTGCGTCAATCATGAGAACTGCTGTATAAAAAAAAGCCCGAGTCCTCATTGCAGCCAAGTCACAAACACAGACCATCCATCAGGTAAACTTGCTACAAAGAAGTTCATCTACTGCTATTAAAGGAGCGGTGCCGTGGAATGTAGTTCTGTATATACGCGGGTAGGGTAATTCCCTGCTGTAAACGCGGATCTGCGATCGGCGCAGCAGCAACCACTTCGAGCGGAAGAACACCAGCCCACACTTCTTTGCTGTAGTCTGCCTCGTCATCAAGTGGCGGACCAGTCCGTACCTTGGCTGATGCCTCCGTCAATGGTAGGGAGAGTACCAAGGTTCCCTGAAGCTCCTGAGGACTAGGTGGACGTACCTCTGCCCACCGTCCTGGAATTACATGTTCGGTAAAGGCTTGGAGTGCTTCTAGCTTCTGCTCAATATTATCCACAATCATTGCTGTGCCGAATATCACTACAGATCTGTAGTTCATTGAGTGATGAAACGCAGATCGTGCTAGCACCAACCCATCGAGTAAGGTGACTGTGATGCAGACTTCAATACTATTGGAAAGTGATTTTAGCATCCGGCTGGCAGGCGAGCCATGAATATAAAGTCTGTCTCCCACTCGACTGTAGGCAGTGGGAATGACAAAAGGCTGATCTTCTACGGCAAAGCCAACATGGCACACCAGCCCTTCATCCAAAATCTGATAAATAACCTGAAGTTCATAATTTCCACGTTGGGGAAGTCGCCGGATCTTGCTGCGCATACTAGTAGGCTGTCAAGATTGAATTGATGGGTTTCAAAAACAGGTAATATAAAT
>CALMVQ010000322.1 GCA_937873135.1 uncultured Scytonema sp.
AAGCACAGCTTTGGCGGGGTGGGGTTCTTCTAGTATTTAAGGTTAATCTACCGGACATGATATAATTAGAGCAGCGACTCGGCAGGGAAAGCTGATAACCAGGTGAGTTTGTAGTAGCCAAACCGCCATAGTTTGTGTGTAAACCTTATGATATTGTGAGGGGCGATCGCTATCTCAAAGCATTGATAGCTAATGTTTAAACCCGCTACTTGTAAGTTTTATAGCCATCCTAAATCATTTGTGAGAAACGTGATATCCGGCAATTTGTATACATCTGCGTAGGATTGCTATATTTCCTGATTTTTCACTTTGCATATATAAAATACATCTTGTCTTGTCACGTTGCATCAATCTAAAGTTAGAGTTAATCGGGAGCATAAATCTGCTCTTAATATAGTAGACTTTTTCTCAACTTTGAGTTTAAAATACGGTAAGTCAATAGTATTTATGATTATGTTATGGAAATTATCCAAAAATTTACTCAAAAGTCGAGCGAAGCTGTACGCACAAACTTAGAGCAGCTACGGCAGGATCTGTCTGTTGACTTTAAACAAGTCATGTTTAAAAAACTTAGAGGCGGATTTCTTTTAGTACTGGGGTATTTGCTGTCACCTTTATGTTGGTGGAATGACTTATTATTCAATCTGCCGATCGCTTATTTCTTTGGATATGTATGTAGTTTACTAGCGCCCCAGTTATTCTTACCTTGTGCGATCGCTGGTTATTGGCTTTCCAACATTATAGGAATTCTCTTGATGCAAGTAGGGGCTGTGGATGTTTTGCAAAACCAACCTGAAGAGCGCGATCTGAAAAAAGAGTTATTTAATGGCTTCGTTTCCTCAACTGTTTATACTCTTGTCATTCTGGCATTAATTCAATTTAAGGTTATTGACACTCCAATATTATCCTCTTTAACTGGTAGTTGAACAGGAATGTTCAGCAAAATCCCTACTGATGATTATAAAATTGTCAGTATTCAGCACTTCAGCCATAAGTATATGGTTATGCTAAATAATTCGTAAATCATTTTTGCTCAAGAAAACAGGCTAAAACGCCTATGAATATGTACTTTTTATCTACGTATTTTCTCAGGCTTCAATGAGGATTGCGATAGTAGCTTAATGCTTACTTATTATAAGCTTTGAGGAATTCACTCAAATCCAAATATCTTTGCTCACCATTCCCAACAATGAGTGGTAACGCTCCATTCCACTTTTCTATTGCTTGCCTTTGCAGTAACTCTGGAGTTAGACTGTCCTGAAGCAATCTTTGTGCTGCGGCATCACCTGTTGCTAAATTCACAGTTGCCTCAGCCTGTTTTGAAGCCTTAAGTGCCATAAACCCTGCTCGTTTTGCTTCCTGTTCGGCGATCTGTTTTGCCTCTACCGCCTCGCCAAAGCGTTCTGAGAAGTGGACGTGTACTAGGGAAATATCATCAACGGCAATGTGATAGTTTACCAGTCGTGTCGTCAAGGCATTGTCCACTTCTGCTTTCACGTCTCCTCTATTGGTAATAATTTCTTCAGCAGTGTATTCTGCCATGACTGCCTTAAGGACTTCTTCAACTGCTGGATTGATAATTCGTTCAACAGCGTCTCTTTCATCTCCAATTTGTTGAAAAATGGCATTTGCTTGTTCTGGAATAATATGCCAGTTGAGTGCGACATCTGCAAAAACATCTTGTAAATCCTTTGATGATGCCTCAGCTGATATATCCTGCTTTTGTACGCGGACACTCAATTTTTTTACAGTATTGACAGCAGGAATAATGACATGAATTCCTTCTCCTAAGATCTGGTTTTGGACTTGGCCAAATTTCATCAATACACCGCGTTCCCCAGCGTTAACAATGACAAAAGGAGTGAGGAATATAGTTATCAGGCAGAAAAGCGCGGTTACTTTACCAGCATTATTAAAAGCTTTAATTTTTTTCATCTGCTCGTCGGGATCTTCAACCCGAGTTTTTTTTCGCCACTAGCAGTGCCCAGCATACTTCTATTTTCTCGCACTGTGCGTTTTTTTTTAATCTTTGCTTACTTTTTTTATAAATAAATAATGCTGCTTTAACCTATATAGTCATGAGTCCAATAGTCAGAGTATCGAACTCAGGACTATGAGTGGTGAGTTCTGCACCGTCAACTCAAGAATCGACGTGCCAGGAAAAAGCTAGAAATTGATTTAGCATCGACTGGCTCACCTTCCTTAATGGCTTTTTCCAACTGTTCGGGAGTGAACAGAACTATTTCAATATCTTCGTCCTCATCTTGTTGGAGTTGCACCTCCAGCTTTTCCAAATCTTGAGCTATGTAAGCATAGATAATTTCATCAGAATAGCCTGGGGCGAGGAAAAACTCTCCTAATTTTTGCCATTTGTGGGCGCGATAGCCAGTTTCTTCCTGAATCTCACGTTGAATCGTTTCCAATGGTTCTTCATTTGGTTCTAATGTGCCTGCTGGAAACTCCAACACTCTTCCTTGGACGGCAAAACGATATTGACGCACGAGTACAAGTTGACCATCTGCCGTTACTGGGACTACCAAAGCGCCACCAGGGTGACGAATACATTCCCACTCTCCCTCTGCTTTATTAGGCAAACGCAAGCGATTGACTTCAAAGTTAAACTTGCGCCCTTTATAAAGCAACTTTTGTCTTAGCAGTTGTGGTAATTCTCTACCTAATGGCATAGTTTAAATTTAATGTTTATAAACACACAGATAAACACTTTTATGTTTATCTGTAGGATTACTGATTTTTCATCAGTAAGTTTACATCAGAACAGTCTACCTTTTGAACGAGTTCTTTAATTGCATACCCAGAAACTGGTTCTACCCAATCTGGGGCAATTTCTGCAAGTGGTACAAGTACAAAAGCCCGCTCTCGCATTCGCGGATGGGGAACTTGGAGGTTTGGCGTGTTGAGAATTAAGTCATCAAATAATAACAAATCTAAATCTAGCGATCGCGGTCCCCAGTGTTCAAGTCGAACGCGCCCAAATTTCTTTTCAATTTGTAACAGAGTTTCTAACAGTACCTGTGGTAGCATATCAACTTGCAGTAATACACATCCATTCAAGTAATCTGGTTGTGTCGGTCCAATGGCTTTAGTTTTATACCAACGAGAACGTGCTTGTAAAAAAATACCAGGTGTTTGAGCTAATGTTTCTATAGCTGCTTCTAAAGTCGCCCAAGAATCGCCCATATTACTACCTAAGGCGATCGCGCTGGTCTGATGTAATGCTTTCATCTACTTACTTTTAAGCGTAGGATTCGCCCTGTTATTTCTCAGATTTTCAATCAAGGTTGAAAATCGCTGTTTTTACAGCAAAACTGATTTGCATTTTTTCAAATTTGCAACACATTGTTTTCCTGCGAATTTATTTTTGATATACTAGCGCAGACGGAATGCGCTAAATAAAAATTTTTTTCACTGTGGCTAAGTTACTACTGCTTGGAGCAAGGAACTGACGTGGTAAAGTTTACTTCCTGGTTCAAGGAAAGATCGTTTAAGTCGAGTGGCTCTGACAAGGAAAAATCGGGATTGTCGCCTGATAATCATGACCAGGAGGAATCCACAACCGAGAGCCAACCACAAACCATCATGGTGAAAGGAAAGCAGTTACTAAGCCGACTTGGCAACGGTAAACCACTTTATCGTAACTATTGGTTTTGGGTGGGGTTTTTAGGTTTGGCTGGTGGAATTGTAGGCATCAGCTACACAGGTTACACCGTATGGTCAATCGATAGAAGTTTGCCAAATAAACTGGAATTAAACACTGTTGTCCGCGAAAAAACACTAACTATTAAAGCTGCTAATGGAATTATCTTGCAACAAACCGGACCAGTAACCGGAGAACCTTTAACACTCAATCAAATACCAGATAAATTAAGAAAAGCTTTCATTGCCTCAGAAGACAGTAGATTCGACAAACATAATGGAGTTGATCCTCAAGGGATTATTAGAGCATTTTTCAATAATTTGCGATCTAAGGATGTGGTAGAAGGTGGGAGTACGATTACCCAACAGCTAGCGAGAATTCTCTTCCTAACGCAAGAACGAACAGTCTGGCGCAAGCTTAAGGAAGTTCGCTTAGCACAGAAAATGGAGCGGGAATTGAGCAAAGACCAGATTCTAGAACACTATCTTAATCTAGTGTATTTGGGTTCTGGAGCTTATGGCGTGGGAGATGCGGCTCACATTTACTTTAGTAAATCGGCAAATGAACTCACTCTAGGGGAAATCGCGACAATCGCCGGACTCGCTCCTGCCCCCAGTCGTTATTCACCGGAGGTGAATCCAGAAGCCGCCAAACAACGGCGGAATATAGTATTGCAACGGATGCAAGAAGAAGGATTCATTACACCAGCCGAACAACAAGCAGCAATGGCGGAACCAATCGCCCTCAAACATAGTTCGCCCAAGCAATTGGCAGTTGAGTATCCCTACTTTACGACATACATTCAGAAAGAATTGCCAAAGTATGTTTCCCCAGACGTTCTAGCAGAAGGAGGTTTAACAGTAGAGACGACTCTGAACCCAACTTGGCAAAAGACAGCAGAAGAATCAGTTGCTAAAACTTTGCGAAATCAAGGTCGTTGGGAGAATTTTAAGCAAGGATCTATGGTAACCATAGATCCTCGCAATGGTGAAATTGAGGCCATGGTTGGGGGTAAGAACTTTGGGAAAAACCAATTTAATCGTGTTACCCAAGCACAACGTCAGCCAGGTTCAACGTTTAAAGGGTTTGTGTATGCGACTGCTATCGCGAGCGGAATAAGTCCTTACAGAGAATATGAGGATGCACCTTTTGTAGTGGATGGGTACGAACCAAAAAACTTTAGTGAAAAGTTCCACGGTTCAATGAGCATTAGAGATGCCTTGACCAAGTCAATTAATATTATTGCGGTCAAGGTGTTAATTAGTGTTGGATTTAATCCCACCATCAAACTCGCGCACGATATGGGGATTAAATCCGAACTCAAGCCTACCTATTCCCTAGCACTTGGCTCAAATGAAGTGAATCTGCTGGAATTAACCAGTGCTTACGGTAGTTTTGCGACTAATGGATTGCATGTCGAGCCTCACGGTATCAAACGTATCCTCAACCGTTGGGGTAAGGTGATTTGGTCTGCTCACTTTCAGCAAACGCGGGCGCTTGATGCGGAAAGTTCTGCTATCATGACCTGGATGCTACGCAACGTGGTACAAGAGGGAACTGGAGGAGCCGCCCAATTAGATAATAGACCTGTGGCAGGGAAAACGGGCACATCTGATGAAGCCCGTGATTTATGGTTTATCGGCTACATTCCTCAACTGGTAACAGGTGTTTGGTTAGGTAATGACAACAACAACCCTACTGATGGTAGCAGTAGCAGCGCTGCCTCTACCTGGCATCAATTTATGGCAACAGCGGTAAAAGGGATGCCTGTAGAAAAGTTTCCCTCGGTACCCAAGCTAGAAAGTCGAAAAGGGACAATCAAAGCAGAACCTGTCAAGCCCAGACGGATTGTGAATCGACCTATTTCCTCCACTGAAAAATCGGACGATTCAAGCAAATCGGATGATGGCGATCGCTCGCAGAGAAGGCGCAGAAGAAGCGATTCTTCAGATCAAGAGCAACAACAGGAACAAACATCAAGATCTAGGCGGCGGCGCTACTCTGAACAACAAAACGAGGAAAACTATACATCCCGAAGGCGTTATCGACGGGAACGCAGTGACGAATCGAGTTCCACAGAGTCGAATGGTGAGTCTTCTCGTTCACGGCGACGTTCCAGACGAGAAGAATCTGATTCTCCACGTGCTTCTAGGTCGCATCAACAGTCTGAATCAACAAGTCACTCTTCCCCCTCCTCAAATTCTTCGCCACAACAGTCTTCTTGGCGAGAGAGGCTCAAACCATCCTCTTCAGAGACAAATTCGGGGACGTAGAAACTTGGGAGTACAGGCCGAGCAGAGACGAATTTGAATCTACTCTCCTCCGCCTCTCCTCCTGAAGGGGGATGTGGATGCAATACTACTCGGTTAAGAAATTTATCTGTTGAGACAAGCAGTTCTTGGGCAGGGGATGCAGGGGAGGAAAAAAGAGCTTATCCTACGCAGTATTGGATGTGGATGTTACACTCTTTTGTAAGGACAGTAGGCGGAAAATCCAAGGGTAAGCCCTTGCGGGACTGAAGTACCGTCAAAAAATCTGCTTTTTTGCGAAGTCTGCCGCACAGAAGATTCGGGTAGGCTCGCTTCACGCTACAATTAAATAAACAGGTCAATTGTCATGACCCTACCCCCGGACTGTTAAGCGCCTGAATTCAGGCATTTCTAATGCATGGTGTTGGCTCAACAAATTGAGTAACCCCAAAGCGGTAATGTTTGTATAAGATATTTTGTAGCTCGTTAAAACGAGCGTTCATGTTTCCTCCGTGGTTTAAAAATAAACACACGGTTTCCACATGTATCGGAGGTTTTTAGATGACTTTATTGATGCAAACAGCAGCGCAAGCCGCAGCGAAATCAGCACAAAATGCACCGCATTTCCCTGTATCAGCGACTTTAGTCTATGTCGCTGGTTTTATAGCTGCAATTACGATTGGTTCCATCGCTTGGTACAACTCTAAGCGTCCCCCCGGTGCTGAGGGTAATGAACGTCCTAGCTTTGTACCAAAAGTAGAGAAGGAAGAAACTCCGGGTCTTGGAGATCCGAAGCCCTAATCACTGCGGAGTCCTGAGTTCTGAGTCTTGAGTTCAAAAACTTTTGAATTTTGTTTTATAACCAACTTAAATTGTAGAAAGAAAAATCTTTACTCAGGACTCAGGAGTTTGGTCAGTTCTGAACATCTACCCAACGATGGTAAAGCTTTTGAATACGCTTGAGAATAGGATTGAACTTGTGTTGGGCTGAATCATTCTCTTGAGATAATTGTTGTAGTTCGTTGATGAGCTTTGCTTCTTCGCTAGCGACGTCACCATCACTGTAGATCAAGCCACCGATCGCTTCAATGAGAGTTTGGGTATCTTCAGAACTAGGGTTCTCGCCGAGATATCGCTTCACAGAGTCATGGCACTGCTGTGGCTGCACGGTTGTTAGTTCATCTAGCAAATGTTGGATTTCTGGATCTTCAGCGACACCTTTTTCTTGAGCTATTTTGCGAAGATATTCCCGTTCTTCTGGTTGAATTCTACCATCGAGCCAAGCGGCCCCAATCAAGATTTTGATTAAACCTTTTACGCTATGAGAATGGCTCACCATTTTTGTATCCTCTGGTAGATTTATATTTTTTCATTGGAGGATTACTAATAACGCAACATGCTAGTCATACAGTTATAGTTGTTGATGGGTAATGGAATAAGAATTGTCTTTCCAATCACCAGCCAGAGTAAGTGTCTAACTAGCAACTTGAGTTAATAACTAATCAGCTCCATTGAAAATCTTACACTGATTGCTTTTCCTTAAACGCACCATGAAAAAGCCATCCATGTCCAATCGATGAGGCCAAACTTTAATCCAACCTTGTGAAGTGGAGTACGCACTTAGCCATGAATCAAAGCGCGGAGGCTCAATTTCCCAATCCAGATTTTCCGCTAAAAATGACTCGATGACACCTTCGTTTTCTGCTGGATGCAATGTACAAGTGGCATAAACTAAAACACCACCTACCTTGACAAAATGAGAAATATATGCTATTAATTCTTTTTGCAGAACCGAAAGTTCTTGTACAGTTTCTCTTGACTGTCGCCAACGAGCATCAGCATGGCGATGTAGAGTTCCCAAACCAGAACACGGTGCATCTAATAATACACGGTCAGCCAAGTTTTTAAACTGGGGTAAGTTGCGGCTGTCACCAGTACAAATTTGAATGGATTTTAACTTCAGCCGTTGAATATTTTCTTGAAGTTTTTTCAAACGAGATGCAGTGCGATCGCAAGCCCAGATTTTGCCTTCATCCCCCATTAATTCCGCAATGTGGGTTGTTTTACCTCCAGGTGCAGCACAGGCATCAATAATCACTTCACCTTTTTGGGGATCAAGCAAATGACTTACCAGTTGGGCACTACTATCTTGTATAGTCCACCAACCTTCATGGAAACCGGGTAATTTTTGAATTGAACCTACGTTATCACTCAAGCGTAAAGCGTGTGAGAGATGAGGAATTCGCTTAACTAAAACACCAGCAGATTGCAACGCTACTTCAACTTCCGCCAAGGAAGTGCGAATTGTATTTACCCGGATGTCAATCGCTGGCGTTTTGTTCATCCACTGACAAAGTTGTTCTGTTTCTGCAAAACCCAGTTGTTCTACCCACACTTGAATAATCCAGTCTGGAAAGCTATGCAAAATACCCAAGCGTTCAACTGGGTTGTCTGGCAATTTTAAGGGGAATAGGGAATGGGGAATTGGTGAAATTTCTTCCTTGTCTTCCTTGCCTCGCTTATCCTCTGCAATTCTGATATATTGCCGCAATAAACCATTCACAAATCCTGTGAGTCCAGAAAAGCCGTTGTCTTTAGCAAGTTGGACAGTGGTATTGACAGCAGCGCTGGCAGGAATTCGTTCTTGATAGCGTAGTTGGTATAAGCCTAAATGTATGATAGTGCGGAGATCTTTTGGTTGTTGGTGCGATTTCTTTTTGCCCAGTTGATCAATCAGAATATCGAGAGTGCGTTGCCTTCTGACACTGCCATAAACTAATTCTGTCACCAAGCGGCGATCGCGATAATCATTGGTGTTTCCCAAGGATAGTGTCTCTGGAGAAGATTCGCGAGCGAGTAAATCAACTTTTTGCAACACCCGATCCAAGGCTACATCAACATAAGCCCCCTTATGAACATCTCGTAGGGCAATAAACGCGAGTTGACGGGGATTTGATGGAACCATAGATTTTTGTGTAGGTTAATATTCCCACATTGAGCGCGAACGTTATTACTATCTTAGATCCCCGACTTCTTCAAGAAGTCGGGGATCTCGTTTTTCATTGACACTGAGGGAGTAGGATTGAGGTTAACCAAACATGACTGAGTTGACACTGTTGATTTCAAACTCACAAGCTCGAGAAAGAAGTTCTCTTGACATTTCGTGAAGTACCTACACCAATTGCAAGGCAATATGGAGTAGGCTTCTAGTTAATTCT
>CALMVQ010000323.1 GCA_937873135.1 uncultured Scytonema sp.
AATATTTCGTAATTATGGAGAAAAATATATAATTAATTTTGCGTAACTACTTAAAGTTGTTCATCTTTCTGAAACTGCACTTCACAGAAATAAACGACTCCTGCACCTTCGTTTTCTGGTGGTAGAAATACCCCGTCAATCTCAAATTTAGGTTCTTTGACAGCTACTGAATCAAATCGGTATAAATCAGCACAATTTGGAGGATAAGTCAAAAATTCAAATAGCAGTGTGGGGCATTGTTGGAACAGTTTGTAAAATATTGAGTCTCGACGCATGAAGCAATAAAGCTGAATTTATTTTTGGGAGATGTAATGCATTTAATTATACATTTTCCCACACAGCTATTCTTTCAACAGGATGCCGAGACTTCATCTAACCAAACCTGCAAATCAGACAAACTGGTAAAATCTAACAGTGCTTCGCTCAAATCTTCGAGAACAGGCAATGGTAAACCAGAAATTCTCGCTACTATTTCATCAGAGAGTTTCTGCCCCATCCGCTTAGTGATCTGCCGAATAATGAGGTTAGCTGCTTCAGAGTGTCGTCCTTCTTGTATTCCTTCTTGTATTCCTTCTTGTATTCCTTCTTCCTTAATTTCCCGGTACACTCGCGTTTGCTGTAATGTTATCCCTAGCATAGACTCTACCTCTGTTCGGCTCAATTGTGTAAATTTGTACACCATGATTGTCGTCACCATCTCTATTATGGCTTGACTTGAAGTCGATGGTTCTTCTTGATGGGTTCTTGTTAACAAATACCTTGCTTCTTCTGGTGCTTGGCTCTCCTCTACGGTAGTTAGTACCATCAGAGCTACCCATAAGGGTAAGGAGCGAATATCTCCTAACTCATCCAAATATACCCGATGTACTTGGTTTCCGTTGAGTAATGTTCGATGAGGATGAATATCACTTTGTTCAATACTGCGTGTTGGGTAAATGATCACTGCCTGCCAGTCACTAAATCTGGCACGGTTGCGATAAAAATATAATGAGGATTCTGCAAATAATCTTTCGTAAAGTTGTTCATCTTTCTGAAACTGCACTTCACAGAAATAGACTACTCCTGCACCTTCGTTTTCTGGTGGTAGAAATACCCCGTCAATCTCAAATTTAGGTTCTTTGACAGCTACTGAATCAAATCGGTATAAATCAGCACAATTTGGAGGATAAGTCAAAAATTCAAATAGCAGTGTGGGGCATTGTTGGAACAGTTTGTAAAATATTGAGTCTCGACGCATGAAGCAATAAAGCTGAATTTATTTTTGGGAGATGTAATGCATTTAATTATACATTTTTCTACATAACTATTCTTTCAACAGGGTGATGAAGGCAGGAGCAATTAGTGCCTTAGTACAAGATTTCACAAGTTTGTAGCGTTATTGAGTCTCTTCAAGCTTTAGCAGTAGGTGATTCAATTCGTCACGGATTTATGAAATGCTGTACTTAGCCTCTCTTTAGGCAATTAGCAATGCTTCAACCGTGCAAATTGTCATTGACTTTTATACCAAATTATTCGCTCTTTAAAACATAGGCGCAACGCGATCGCCTGAAAACTCTTTGAGTTTCACACACTATTTGGTTAGATTGCCGACTTCTTTTATGAAATCGGCGTTTTTAAACGTATTTAATTTTAATAAAAGCAACCACAGCCGCTCAACTTAAAAATCGCGTTCGCTAAGCGATATAATGAACTGATAGGAACTGATAAGAGAGAAAAAGTTAATGTGGGAGAAGTAGTGAAAGCCATCATTTTGAATGGATTAGGATTTGTGTCAAAACCATTATGTTTATTCTCACAATTTTTTTGAGGACAAAGCCATCGAACATCTATATAGGGTCAGGAATAAAAGCTGAAGAGCTAAATGATGATAAACTAGGGAGGGTAATGGATAAATTATACAATTAGAAGACAAAGTGAGTTTCAACAAATTACTACAATATTTCCAAACAGACTCGCTAGCATCATTAAATAATACAAAGGGCGGTCTTCGTGCATAGAGTGCTTTAGCTTAAAATTGTAATTGAAGGAGAGCTTGTCATGAAGTACTTAAGTAAAAAGCAATGGCTCTTAACTTTATGCTCTGGAGCATTTATGAGCTTGTCTGTTACAACAGTAGCACAAGCACTGGAGCCACAGGTTGAGATTGCTCAGGTTGTTTCTAGTCCTATATCACCAAACAATCCGGTGTCAAAAATTGAACGCAAGCTGCCGAAAGTTTTCCCCATGACTGAAGCAAAAACAGAGACCGCTTCTAAGTTCCCTCTACCACCCGACGATCCTGCCGCGCAACTTGATCCGAGTTTGTTGCACGTTCCCCCTATGCCTGAACCTAAAGCAGACAGCGTAACAACGACAGATACTCAAACACCTAGGAAAGAGGTTAGTTATGACGTGAAAACAGGTTCTGTTCAAGTTGGTGCAACAAAGCCAGTAACTTCCGATTCGACACCTCGCATGATGTCTCCCTATGTTGGAAGTGATTCGAGGGTTATACCTGAGTCTTCAGAAATTGAACATCCAGATAATTGAGGCTAATGGCAGCACTATTTGAGCTAAATGTGATTATTAAATCAGGGGACTGAGAACATTCTCAATCCCCTGATTTTTCCTAGCAAAAGTTGGGGTTCCTTAAACAACGCAATAATGTTGAGCAGACCAAAAAGCAAGGAAATTCTGATTAGTTACCACTTGAGATCCAGGTCAGGATATCGTTATATTTGGTAGAATCAATTCGGGTACCATAGTTAGTTAAACTGGTACCGTCAGTATGCACACCAAATACATAACGCTGATCGTTGATAATACGATATATTCCACTACCACTTTGACCTTCATAGGTGTCGATTGTGTAGTAAAGACGCTGTGCGGTTGAGCTAAGAATTGGCCCGTAGCCATAATAGAGTTTTACGGCGTTGTCTTTATCCCCAGGATAGCCTGCAATGTAGGCTGTCACACCATCTACTGATGGATAGTAGGCTAAGCTTAACCAACCGACAGTGTTACCAATACTCTGATTGAGAGTGATGAGGGCAATGTCATAATTAGGGTCTCTATTCACAGTCCAGTTTGTATAGCTCCGAATGTTGGTTGAAGAAAAAGAGCCATAAGGTTTGTAAGTTCCATTTAAACCAGGAATAACCTCGACTGTTTTAGCAAACCCACCGTGACTAGGGTCGTGTACACAATGACCTGCTGTTAAAACATATTTAGCACTGATCAGGACTCCTGAACAACCAAAACTTTTTCCATCAGGATAGGTGATGTAGAGTTTGGTCATCGCCCGCCAAGGGTAAACTGTCGTATCATTAATCAGAATGCGATCATCGGAACCAATAACAGATTGAGGTGTAATACCTGAGCTTGAGCTTTTTTCTGGTTTTGCAACTGAGTTAGGGGCTGAACCTAAACTAGGCTCAATTACATCTGAAGAAATAAGTGGGACAATAGTCTGTGGGGGTTTGGTAGGACCTATTTGGACAATACCAGTGTTGATATTGTAACTAACCTCTGTAGTGCCAGAATTAGTTGTGTCTATATGACTATCTAGAGGGGCTACCTTCTCAGGAACATTTTGTAGTCTCGGATCTAACTTTGCTGCTGGATCATCAGGAGATAATGCTCCGTTGTGCAATGGAAGCGGCTCTGATTGAGCGCGTACAGCAACTAATCCAACTAGTGCGGGAAAAAGCAAGCAAGCGGACAATATCTGGTACAGTTTAGTACTCATTGGATGCTCCTGGAATTCCTGTAAGGAAAAATGCAATTAGGGTTTGCTGAGAAAGTAGAAGAAAGTAACACTGTAAGGATTGTAAAATTGCCTTATGAAAAATTATTAGACATACTAAATACTTCCTGTTTACGATGTAGCTAAATTTGTGTTTAAATAATTGCGCCTAATTAAAATCATAAAAGTTTTAGGATAGAATTTGTTAATTTTTTGTGCTAATTAGATTGTTTCTTTGTGCATCATCGATTGTACTAAAGTACAATCCGGTTGAACTTAAGTTACTGGAGTTTAGACTAAATTCTATTTTTCCTACTACAACCCTTGTGTAGCAAGCATTTTAGACTTGGGAATCTAAACAAGTTTATAAATTAGGAAAGCCTGTCTCGATAAGGGTTCGGCGGTTTGGGAAGCGAAATTAGTCTAAACTCTAATAAGTTAATTCGAGAAGATTAAAGCGCTAATTTTGTTTGACTTTTGTCTAAAGTCGTGGTTTTAATAAACACTATAAATATGTAATGGGTACAGCTAATGACACGAAGACACTGGTTCGCTTGGTGTTTGCAGTTGGATGGGTGGAATTATTAGGGTGGATAGAGATGAACGACTTTTTTAAGAAGTCGGTGAACTTTAGGTTTGCTATACTTCATCTTAAAATCGCCATAACCGCAAATTCGCTGACCAAGTGAGTTGACAAATTGTTCCCTTGGGAGTATTATTATCTCGCTCAAATTTACCTCGTAACTGTTGAGCTAAAGAATGGGCTTGCTTTGTTCCAAACCCTGAATGAGATTTTGCCGTGACATCAGTTCCTAAACCATTATCGACTACCCGAATAATATTGCTACCTTGCTCTTGAGAGCAAGTCACATCAAGTCTAGTCGTTGAATCGGCATGCTTACCCACATTACACAATGCTTCTTCCAGAAAGCGGCAAAGACTCCGCTTGTGTTTAAGACTCAAGTTTTGCTCATCCATCGGCTCAAACTTATACACCTTGATTTTGATGGTTTTAAAGCCTGGAAGTTCTCTCTCTAAAACATTGCTGTAAACTTCGTGAAGAATTTCATGGAGTGGTTGAACTAAGTCTAATTTTTGCTCTTGTTGCAGGTGAACACTACTTTCCTCACAGACAATCTCTTTGCTTATGAAGTCGTAAACACCACGAAGTTCTTGATTAAATTGCTGAAGATCTGACAAAAACTGTTGAGGTGCTAATCCTTCGTCACTCTTGACTTTTCTTAAAATTATACTTAATGTCTGTAAGGGACGACTGTGGATAGCATCGAAGGTTTGATCGATAACTGACTGACGCTCTTCAATGCGCGATGCCTGCGGCGGGCTACGCCTACGCAATGCTTCGTCATATTGATAGAAAGCCGCAAACACCGCACTATTAAATATTAAAATCATCACAGTTGGCACAAGTGGAACCCACCAGCCAAGAATCAATAGCCCGTAACAAATCCCAATCAAATAAATACTGGCAATAGCGACGAAAAGCAGCATTTTTAATGGGTAACGGAGAGTACGTCCAAGAATTATGCCCACAATACCCCAAGCAACAATCCACAGATATTCCCATTGCGCCGCCCACACATGAAGTTGCGATCGCCCATCCAGTACCGCACTAATAATTTGACTAACGACATGCGCTTGCACCTCCACCCCGTAAATCAGGGCGGGATTTTCACCCTTTATCGCCACTACATCCACATAATCTTTAATACTTGGGCTAGTCATGCCTATTAGTACAATTTTGTTCCGAATTAAATTCGGTTTAACTTTTCCCGTTTCGATATCTAACAGAGAAACAGTGTGAAAAGGTTGAGAGCTATTACGGAAATTAATTAATGTTTGTGTCCCCCCCGCATCGTCTTGTCCATAGCTACCACCATCCGGCTTAATCTGAGTTATTTCTGTCGAATTAAACCTCATCCCATAGAAATCCCCATTTACATTTTCCAAGGATATTTTTTTTTGAGATGCCAAGTAGGTTTCTGCCAACTTTAAAGAAAAAGAAAGCCGCCATTGATTTTGAAGATTTGATGTGCCCAACAAACTTCGTCTTTGCTTTCCATCAGTATCAATGAGATCATCAGCAAAACCTACTTGTCTTTGTGGTAAATTAGGCGGTGGATTGATGGTATAATCACTACGATCAGGTAATATTTTTTCCACTCCAATTAAGTTTTTAGTTTCTTTTAAACTTTTAACAAGTCCTCTATACCCAGGTTCAACAGGTAAATCTCTAAAAATATCCAGTCCGATGACAGCAGGTTGATAAGAATTTAATTTCCTCAATAAGGCTGCTAGATTTCTATCAGGTATTGGGTAATTATGAACATGATTAATATCTTTTTCATTAATGCCGACAATAAGAATCCTTTCCTCCATTGATTCTGAAGGACGCCATCGCATCAATGTATCAAAAGCTGCCCATTCTAAAAATCGTAGCGAACCAGATATACGCAGTACAATTAGAAATGCAATTGCGGCAATTCCCGGTAATAATCCAATGTGCCGAGTCGTAGTTTCCTTTTGAATTCTCCGGATTATTGGCAGCATCAGCTTTTTAATGTTAAGTGCTAATAGCTTATTTTTTAATTAATCAATCCTTGCTCTCTTGCTCGGATTTGTGTTTGAATTCGGAGATTTTGGCCTGGAACAGGATACACTTCTAATGCATCCTGGATTTTTGTCCAATAGTGCCGTACCGCTCTTGTTTGCACATTCATTCGTTGGGCAATAGTCATATCCTGTAACCCTTCATCAAATGGTAACCGTTCACAGGATTGATTGAGTTACCGTATAAAATAAGTACCCATCAG
>CALMVQ010000324.1 GCA_937873135.1 uncultured Scytonema sp.
CTAGCTGAAGCAATCATCTGACCATCCGGACTGAAGCTGACACTAGTAACTTCAGCCTTATGACCTTGTAAGCGATTGTACTCTTGTACTCGATAGATTAGATGACATAGCCTGCCTACTGTACGAATCTTAATATCAATTGGCACTTCTGTTTTCTGTAATTTTTTGGCTGCCTTGACACTGGCTATTAATGCCCCCAAGTAATCGCAGGACAGCCATAGGGCTTGAGACAATGAAAGCAGTGCTTCAATATCAGCAATTTCTTTTTCTCGTTGAGCTTGCCTGAGCTGTTCTTCAATTAATTTTTGTTTCTCTTTGGCAGCTTCAAGTTCTGTTAGTACTTTAGAAGCCTGCTGTTGGCGAATAAATGTGACTAAATAATCATGTATAAGTTGATAGCGCTCAACAGGAACTTCTGGTAACAGAAGCACTAACCCTGACATGACGAAAATCTCCAACACGAAATCTAATTTATTGGCTTCTGTCGATAAATCAGCCCTTAGCTCTGTACGGGTTTTGAGAGGACGAATGCCATTTTCGTCTGTTAGTAAGAACAAAACTAATCGAGCAGCAAGTTCATTTTCATATCCACAGTCTGTAATGACTTCTTCTAAGAATCTCTCGACTAATTTTTCTTTATTACCAAGCTTAAGATATTTCTCTAAATTGACGATTTTATCTGTTTGTAATTGCGATCCTACTATTTGCAACTCAATAGGGCGTACTTCCTCAATTTCACCTGCTAAATCCTGTACTAATTTATCAATAAGCACAGGCTCTAGGTAAAATTGTGTTTTTTCTGTCAAAGTTTGTACAACTTCTTTAGCCTGTTTTGGGGAGAAGTTAACCAAGCTGTAACGAATATTTTTATCTAAAATATTGTTGTTTATTGTTTTAAAATTTACCATGCGTTCACATTCCAGTAAATAATGTATATAATCTTCACGCAAGCACAGGATAACTTTTACAAAAGGAATATCTAAACTGACGCACAAAAACTCATAAAATTTTTGCCTTTCCACTTTATTTTTAAAAACAAAGAAAAACTCTTCAAACTGGTCAAAAATTAAAATGGTTAATAAATTATCATCTGCATTTTTCCGTAATTGTTCTATAATAGCTTCTATTGAATCAAGAGAGACAGGTAATTCTTTGCCTTTAATTTTTTCAAAAATATCTATCAAACACTTCCCTAATATCCGAATCCAGTTTGTATAAACTCTTAACAAAATTGGTAAGGCATCTCGTTCACCTATGGGTTGCTGCTGCAATGCAGGGATTAACCCCGCTTGCAAAATTGAACTTTTCCCCACTCCTGACTGACCATGAATTACAGTTAGTTTATGTTCCGTACCACTAATTCTTTCAATCAACTGATTGACATCTTGCTGCCTCCCTGAAGCAGTAATTTCTTGTGCAACTGTTCGTTGCTTTTCAACTTGCACCAATGCAGAGCTTACCTTTTGTTGTGCATTTAAATAAGCTGCACCAATAAAAGCTCGGAAACCATACTGATGTTCAATTTGTAATTTTTCTTGCTTAATGCGAAATGCTTCTAAATATTGACCTTTTTCAAAGTATAGATACCTTAACTTCTCTAAGATGTTAATATAAAGCTGTGGTTCATACTGGGGATGACCTTCTTCTCTGGCTTTTTCTAAGTTACTAACAGCTTCTTCAATGTTCCCTAAAGGCTGTTGTGAGCATGCTAAAATAAATAAATACAACCCCACAGCATATGTTTGTACATTGGAGACTTTAGCAAGAGTTTGCAGTGCTTGTTGAGCAAGTTGTTTTGCTTCATTCCAACGTGACTGTTCTAATGCTACCTCTGCTAAAAAACCATAATCTTGAGCTAATTGTAGTAGACTACCATGAGTTTGATGCAGTGCTAAGGATTTTTCTGCAAGATTCTTTAATTCTCCCCATTCTTGTAAGCGGCGCAAAACTTCACCCAGTTTAGAAATATGTTGAGTTACTAAATCTGAACATTGTGCTTGTTCAAAAATATCAATACATTGCTGAAGATAATGCCTAGATACTTGCCAATATCGTTGATTCTCCAGATGATTTTTTTCGGCTTTACGGTAATAGGCTAGGGCAATGTGAAGTAGTAATATACCTTGTCGTTCTAAATGATGACTTCGTTGCCAAAAGGTCAAGCTTGGCTGATAATGCTCTAAAGCAGAATCTATCTGATCCTGTAGATAATAATTTAAACCAATAACGAATTCTAGACTAGCTTCTACTGCTGGCTTTAATAGTTGTCCACAGTTTTGCAAATTTTTACGGGCAGTTTCTAATTCATAACACGTTTTGGAATTGAGATTTGCATCATTGGTAAAAATTTCATCTGTTTTTTGATGTAGGAAATCTACTAACTCATCCTTGGTCAGTGTAAACTCAATTCTAGTTGCCCAATTTGCGAAATCTGTCGCTAATCGATTCAGCTTTTGCAGAACTCGATCATTCACCCACAATAGCATCGGAAATGTGAAATTTTTCCTAAACTCCTCCCGTACATACTTGCTTGAAGTGAGAACTTTATTAATTTCAGTTACCGACTCTAAACCAAGAACCATCAAGGCAGATGGGTTTTCATCTTCCAGTTCTGCAAAGATAGTTGAGTAAAGAGTTTTGGCAGACGCAGTTAAGGTGATTTCTTTGATTTGCACTGGGGATATTTGCCGCAAGCGTTGTATTATTTGCTCGCGCAGATCTACATAATTACACCGCACTAAAATCAGCGAAAATTCTCCCTGAGAAAGCCTAATTGCCCGTACTAAGGTTTGCAACGATTTCTCATTTTCCGCGTTGACATCTTCTGGGTAGTGCGGGTTCATAATACGAATTCTTTTGCTTCTGCCAAAAACGGATTGATATCAAACCAAGAGCCATCGCTATCTCGATACTCAAATACAAACATATTGGCTATCAAAAGTTGGTATCGTTGCTCACCTCTTACACTTTTGTGTTGCGCCACCTCACGCAATAATTCCCACTCCTCAGGAGTAATTGCCAAAGTAAGCTCATTGCGAATTTCTCTGATTACGCTTTCTAAACAATCACGCGACAGTGGTGGTTCTTCTCTTTGAATACAACTGTAAAGCAGCATCAGCAAGTTCCGTACATGACCACCGCTCACTCGGCACAGTCGCTCTAAAGTATTAGGACTCTCAAAAACCTGTGTAATTAAATTTTGGCTTTGCTCCCAACTTACACCAGGAAAAGCTCTTACCATAACCAATTGTTGTAGTAGAGCAATTCCCTGCTGGTATTCAGAACCATTCCTATGCTGGACAGGAACCATTGATAACACTTTAGGACGTATAGAAAATCGATTAGTGAGCCTTCCTAAAGAGTTGGAAAACATTAACACTAACGGTATTGTATAAACAACGTGACAATTTAGTTTGTTTAATTGTTCACCACGCTCAACAAATAGATATTCTGGCTGAAAATAACCCACTGGCTTAAGACAATTATCTACTCTGTCGAGATTGTCGATAATTACTACCAATCCTTTTTTGCCTTTCTGCTTCAGTTTTTCTATAGCGATTTGGAGCAATTCTTTGTTAATTGCTTCTAAAATACCGTTAGTACGTGGTTCTAGATATTGCCTCAGTTGATTGCGAAGCTTAGGGCTATCTTTGGTTCTGGCAGTAATTTTGGCAATAGCTACAGAGAACTCAACTTGAGAAAGTTCTATGGGTGTGAGCAATAACTCTGCAATTTCTGTGAAGAGATTTTGAAAGTAACCCGGTTTTATATTAATTTTTATTGCTTCCAAGCTTTGGCTGACCTCACGGGCGATCGCCAGTAAAATATCTGTAACATCAATATCTGCCATATCCAGACTCTGGCTGGACTCAAAATAAACGACATGAAATCCCTGCTGTTCTAACTCTGCTTTCAGCCGCAGCAACTCAGTAGATTTCCCACAACCAATATGTCCTGTAAATAACTGGCAAGTTGGCTCATTAGGGGAGAGGCGAGTGATAGTTCGTCCCAATTCCTCAATGATCTTACCACTACGCACTTGGGAAAAGTCAATATAATACTGCCGATCCTCAGCTTTGCCTATAACCAGAGTCTTGCTAGGGTTACAAACCTGAAAAAACCTTACTAAATCGAGTCTCATTGCTGCTTACCTGCAGAATAGCTAACCGTGCTTTTCTTCACTGATATTCTACAGATGAACAAGCTGCTATTTCGGTAAAATGAAATTAAAGTTACAACAAGCATAATTCCTTGTTCCTTGGCTGTGCTAGGGAATGCTACCTTCCAAGAAACGAGGAATTCGCGGATCAGCTTTACTCCCGAACCGTATAAGATTACCTATCTTCTTTACTTCTTTCTTGGCGTACGCGGAGCGTCTTCTGGTGCGAGACGCTCCGCGTACCCCTTCGGGGAAGCAAGCGTGACAAGGAGCGTGTCCGACTGGACTTGGCGG
>CALMVQ010000325.1:0-7750 GCA_937873135.1 uncultured Scytonema sp.
TAGCACTTAGTCAAGGAATTGACATCGAAATTTCCAGGTGCAAGATATGAGTTAGCGCGTCTCAAACCCTATTGACAAGCGGACTTGCTTGATCGGTAATTGAATTTGAAACAAAGTGGTACTATCCGAGCTAGAGTCGATACTTTTGTATTTTTTACCATTTATTTCCTGAGTAATAACTGTACGTTCGCTCCTGATGTGTGGGTTCGCGCATAAAATGAAATTGGCGGTTTTCTAACCGACATTCCGCACCTCCCAGGGCAAATGCATATAATATGAGAAGGAACGCTCTTGAACGATATCCCCAGTTTGGCTTGGGCGATCGCAGTTAAGTTCAAAGATTTTACTGTAGAGGATGACGTTTATAATACTACCTCAAGCTTGAAACCTGAAACTGAATACCACTGATAAGGGAAGTCAAACGACCTCCTGTATCAGTACGCCGCCCAGGTTTTCCGGTATCAGGGGGTGGTGGGGGTGGTGTATCAAATATAAATGGTTCTTTTAATTGTTGACTTAGGCTAAGGGTCAAGTTTTGTACAAGAACAACAGGTTTGGCAGACTGTGGCTGTAAATGTGCAAAATCTACCAGTCCTAAAGTGATAGCGAAAGCAAGTTTTATTTTTTGATGAGACATCACGGAATGTATGCTACTTTTGTTTGACATCGTAGTAGGTATAGATTAGCACACTTCCTGTAGCAATAACCATTGCTAAGATTGACGGGACGAGGGGTACCCAAATACCGTTGATGAATAGACCAAAGCAAATAATAACGTGTAGGATCGAGAGTAAGCCTTCCCCCACCAGGATCAGATGAAATTGTGACCAACAGCGTATTCCTAGGATGCCTCCTACTATCGAGCCACTCCAAATCCACAAAGCTTCGCCCCAAAAAGGTAAAACGGATAACAAGGGTCGCTGATCCAAAACTGAACTCAGGATTTGACTCACCATCTGTGCCTGAACAATTACCCCTGGTATTTCCTGGTCAAATCGCTGACTATCCATGTAAGGTGTACTTATATAATCATGAGCGCTTGGGGCAGTGATACCAATTAGGACAATTCGGTCCTTCACGTCATTCGGCTTAACCTCACCTTTGAGAACTTCTGTAAGTGTGACTGTTGGCGCGATTTCTAATGGAGAACGACCGTAAGAGCGGTAATTGAGCAATATTTGATAGCCTCGCGCATCCACTTGTTGATAACCACCCATGTGCGATCGCAAACGTTTGAATATGACTTTGCCTATCTGCAAATCCCCTTGAGAATTGTACTTGGCAGAAATACGTTCCGCTTTTAGGTATTGAAATGCCAGTAGGGCACTGAGGGCGTAGGGCGCATTACAAGGGGTTGTAGAGGCTGACTCTATGATCGCTAATAAATGGCGACGGAGAATGCCATCGGAGTCTCTCACCGACTCACTAAACCCCTGACGTTGGATCGGGATTCCAGGAGGTGGTGAAATGCCAGGGTTGTCAGCCTTAGGATCGCTAACCTTGCATATGGCAAAAAAATTCTGATTTTTCTGTAGACGAGTTACTTTATCCTGCTGTTCAGGCTTTACAGGCATATCGTAATAGATATTTAAGCCAATGGCTCGTGGATGATACGGCTCCAACTTCTGCAAAAGTAGATCCAGTGCTCTATTCGATAGTGAGCCTTGCCTCTCCATCCCTTTCTGATCTTGATACTGAATATCCTGTTCATCTACAGAGACTATCAGGAGCCGGGAATCCTGAGCTTCATCTGGACGCAACCGCATCAGTTGGTCAAAAGCCTGTAAGTCCCATGTTTGTAACATCCCTAAATACCGTATCCCCATTACCAGGGTGGTGATCGCCACACTTGCTAGAAGCGCTATGGGGATACGTTTACCTATTAAGATTTGGCGTTTGCTCTCCCCGTAACACAACTGCTGCCAAATCGGAGGTACTTCTGCCGGATTCTGGCAAATGATCGGACACCAACTGGCACAGGGGAATTCATACTCTAAACCTTGCAGCCTTTCCCGTGCTTTCCGTACCGCCAGATACAAAGAGTCACCTTGGGCAAAGACTTTCAGAAAATGCTTTAAAAACTCATGTGCTACCAAATCTGGCACAGGCTCTCGCATCACAATTATTTGCGGAATTTGCAGATCAAGAAGTTCTCGAGCTAAGCCTAATCCATCACAGGAGTTGAATATAGCTAGTTGCAACCCGCCAGCAACAGCGTTTCGTACAGCATATTTAAGTTCCGAAATCGTTAAGCTATCTTTTTTATTAATGTAAATTCTACCTGTTTCACCCTCGCTTAAACTATGACCTGCGAAGAATAGAATGTCCCAAGGTTGCTTCCACAACTGATCATTGATATCTTGGCGTTGAGGCTCTACTAGAAAAGTGATTGCAGCATTGGGTAAATTTTCTAGCAATTGCCTGTCTTTGTGAACATTAATGCCATCACTATTGCCCAGAATAGCTAATATTCTGACAAAGCCTCGTTTAGTCAGCGTTTTGTATTTTGAATGCTCATACCTTGGCAAACTTAAGCCAACTTCAGCTTTAAAATAATTCTGATCAATCAAATCCCATAGATGCCAAGGAAGTTGCCATAGTTGCGTAGAACGAGTGTGAATCAATACTCGTACCTCGTCAGAGGGCATTAATTGTCTAAGCCATTGCTCGCGAATGGGGTGAAATGACTCGGAGTTGAGCCAGGTGTTCAGGCGATCGCTCAATACTAAGGTTGAGTCGCTACAGTTCTCGAACCGCTTGTCTATGGAACCATTATAAATAATTTTTTCAAATTTGATTCTCACAGTAGACACCATAAGACTATTATAGTCCGACTGCCAATGGTCATAGTAGGTGACGAGTTCTGGTGCTGGAGGCAATAAGCCAGTAATTGCTGTTGAGGGGCGAGATCCTTCTTCTCCGATCTCCAAAGTAACCTGAAATCCCTGCTCAACAAAATCACCATCTAGTTTCAAAACAACTAACTTTGCCATGCTCAATACTGGTGTATTTACTGATTGCTCTCAGATTAAAAACGCTTCGGTAATGTTGACATCATCCAGCGCCACTTTGACTTTGAAACATTCTCCTGATTCACCACTAAACTTTAATTGAATGTTCTTAGTGTTTCTCGCTATAGCTTCCTTTACAACTTTCCCTTCTTCATCCAGTACCTTAATCTGCAAGGCATGTGGTAAATAGGTTTGAACACTTGTAGGATAAACCTCTACCCAGATATTCATTCTTCGATCTGCTGTAGGTTTCAGCCCTACAACAAGAATCACTTGCTGACTTTCGCTTTGCCTCCCTAACTCTATCAGCTTGGCTCGGCTAATGCTAGCTGGTTCGTTAACTCTCAATTCTTGAGGTTGTCGAGAAATAAAACCCGGAACAAAATGTTCTGGATTCAAAAGTGCTTCCACAGTATGCCAACATACCTCGAATACATTCTGAAACCATTGCCCCAATTTCACAGGTTCCTCCTCTATAAAGACATCCGTTGGAAGGAGTTCAATTAAATGTTCCAGAGATTGTAATTCGTCTATTTTTAAAAAGCTTGTTAATGCGGCTGAGGAAAATCCTAGAATTGTCGCCTCTCTATGTGATTCACTAATTTTTACAACTACATAGCCAATCCTGTTTTCCCTAATTTCTAATGGAATTGAATATACTTGTGCCTCTAAACACATATTTTCATCCGACCATACGGGATGACATTCAGACTGACACATATTTGTCACCCATAAATCGGCAATACTCATATAACTTGGCTGATGATAGCTCCAATTATCAATTGCTTCCAGATTTGCCTGAATATGTAGCATTTGTAAGTACGAATACACTGCATAAACTGCTAGAGTTTTGAAAAAAATTTCATTGGCTTTGAGGACATTATCATTATGATGTTCCGAAAATTTTTCTGCTATAAGATGAGCTAAAGTGGGCAGAGGAAGTGTTACACTTAAGTGTTCTTCTGAGTATGTCATGAACTATTTACTTTTCTTAATCTAGTCATTATTACTTGGGCTTATCATTCCTTAAGGGAGTGGAAGCTAAGTGTTTCACACAAAGATTGTAAAAAGTACTCAATTTTGAAATTGGAATTTTCCAATCTTCTGAAATATCTTTCCAGGTTTCTCCCGCATCCCGTCGTTTCGCTAATGCTTGAAAGGTTGCTTCTGGGTGATCCGATATATATTTACTCTGAATATGTTCAAACTGTAATGATGTACATTTATCATTAGAAGACAATTCTTGCTCCTCTCTCAGGGTAGAGTAAGTAAGATGCTTTTCCAGGAGAAAATTTACCCATGCGATGAGATCGCTCTGGTTGGAATCATTGTCATAAATTTTCTTAATAATTTCTGATAAAACTACATTAAGAGCATCATTGTAAACATCAGGGGGAACTTTAGCTTGATCGTACTTAGTTAATTTCACAATTTCATCGATTAGTTTTGTTAAAGCTATCCTCCCTTCTTTACTCTTTAGTGGATGTTGCTTGGCTTTAAGCAGCAAAGCGTTTAGTTGCTCGCTCTTCTCAGGGTTGACAGTAATCATTTGTCCCAAGAGGCTCTTGGTAGCTTGCTGACGAGTCCACTCATCCTTACTTGTGCTTAATAAGCAAGTCAACGCCTCAACAACGTCGGTGTTACCAACCACAAGTTCTAAGCTCTCAGCGACTTGCTGACGAAGCCACATATCCTTACTATTAGACAATAAATCAATTAAGGTGTTAATAGCTTCCGAGTTCCTAGAATTGATTCGCACCAAGCTAATAGCTGCTTGACAACGCACGTAGGGCTCTTGACTGATTTGTAGTAGATCAGTCAATGCATTAACAATATTTTCGGTAAGAATGTTTATTTCACTCAAGAACTTAGCAATTTGCCAACGAGTATCATCATCTGGATTAGTATACAGTTGTTCAGTCAACGCATTAATAAAATCTTCTTTTTGCTGCAGTAGGATATCTTCTCGCTCCAACCACAGCAAAATTAGCTCCTCCCACTGCGGCTCAAAACGGCTCTTGGAGGAGAGGAGGAAGGTTTGCCAGTCTTGTACAGCTTGTGCTGCGAAGTATTCCTGAAAGGTGGGATGAAAGAAGGCATATACCTTTTCATCTGGATTTTCTGCTGCAACTCCTACCTGATTCAACCACCCCAACTGTAACGCTAGATGAAATAGGGAACCAGATTCATCCGGTTCCCCCAGTTGTGATAAGATGCAATGATGCTGTAGTCGAAATTGAGATGAGTCTTGGGCGATCGCTCTTATTGCTAATCTTCCCAATGCCGCATTCAATTCCTGTCGCTGAGATTTATCGATTGTCCATCTTTCTTGTTTCCATTCGTAAAGTGCTTCAGCAAATTGCTGGTAAAGTGCAACCTTGGTTTGAGGTAGTTCTCCCTGTCGTCTAGCCCAAGTGCGGCACAACAACGCCAATCTCAGGGGATTCTTCACCATGTCTTTGAGCCGCAGCCGACTTGGTAGATCTAACTCGGCTCTTAACTGGCTGCCTAGTTCTGGAGTCTGTGAAAACCAATGACGAATAAACTGCCCCACCTGATCGGTTGGGAGGACATCGCCATAACTAAAGTTCAAAGTGCGATAAACATCGAAACTTTCTAAAGCATTCTTGCCTGCGTCCCAAACATTTAGCCGACAGGTTAGAATCACTCGTGCTTGGGCAACCCAACCAGTCAATTGGTTTGCAATCTTAGCTAACGGGTTGGCGGTATTGGTGGCCATCTCATCTACACCGTCCAGCAGTAACCACACTCGACCACGGTTAAACTGTTCACTTAGGGCTTCTTGCATAGCTTCTGTGACGCGCACTTTCCGGGTAGCCGTTTTCAACCAATTTTCTAGTAAATAAGCTTCTAGGGTTTTTCCCTGTAAGTCTGCCAAGGCAACCCAAATAGCAAAGTCTTCCTTGGTATTTTTGAACACCCAATCTGCTATTTTCTGTAACTGCGTCGTTTTTCCTGCACCCGGTTCTCCAAGAATGGCTAACCGTCGCCCTTGGCTTATTGGACTCTGCCCTTGGCGTAGGATAAGCTTAAAAAACTCATCTTGCTGAAATATTTTTGCGACTTCGTACTCTTGTTCTGGCTGGTATAACTGCGAGCCTCGCTCTGGAGGAACATTGCTACTATGCCTAGCTTGTTGCTGTCGCTCTACCAATGCCAGAGGTACAAAAATCTTATCTATATTAAATCTCAACCCGTCTCTAACAGTTAAAGGATTGGTTGTCAGCCTTTTGTGACTAATCAGCATTCCTTGAGCTAATTGCCGCCAATCAATTTCGAGAGAGGAAGATAAAGATACAGGTTGTGGATTTTGTTCTTGCTCTTCAGGCTCAGCTTCACTTTGCAGTTCGGCAACTTGTAACCAGTCTATTTCCAAGGCTTTACAAATCGCCACAAAGGTTTCTTTATTTATCGGGCGTCCTAGCCAAAACCTCTTCAAGCTGGCTGGTGCAACTTGTGCTGCCTCACGCCATTTCACACTCGCTTTTGTCCAGCCACGCTTACGTCTGGCTTCATCCACGACTTGCAGTCCTTGATTAGAAGCTTTGAGAGAAACTGCCATCCTTCCTCTTTAATGTGAATTACTACTTTTTAGAGCTAGAAGCACAATCTGTCTTTCGGTATACAGAGCCAATATTTACTATGCTAAATTAGGAAAGTCTTCTTACGCACTTTTTACTCATTTTTTTATGTATAGCAATCAAACAAAAATGCTCAATTCAGAAATATGTATCATCTACAGGTAATTTGTTCCGATAAGGCTTACAACCTTTATTGTACTAAAGGGAATAGTTCAAACCTAACATAGTCTAGCAGTTTATTGAGTCAAAAGTGCAACAAAAATACTCCATTTTTGTAAAGATTTGAGCCAGCTATCGTTGAGCGTCAAAGGAACTGTATGAACAGACAACAAGTGATATCTATATATAGCGAGCAACTGAACAAACATCGTCGGGTTCAAAGAAAAGCTTAAAGCACCAAGCAAAATGGCATTTTATGTGTTCGATTAAAGATAAGAGAGCTTTAAATTTTCTAAAACACAGAGGCAAAGCCAAGATGGGTGTGAATAACACAATGATCAACGATTGCAAGATCACTACGAAAAAATTAGTACAAGATTGGCGATCGCGGTTGGCGTTAGAGTGTCCAGAACAAAGCGTTGCTAACACGGATAGTATAATTAGCTGGCTTCTGGTAAGTCGCTTAAAGCAGTATGACAGACTCAACCCAAAGGAACAGAAGATTGTCCAGCAAGTGGTGGAGTACCGCTACCAGATTTTACGTCAGCGCTACTTAGGTATTCCTAAAGAACGTGCTTATCGTAACTTGATAACTCGGTTAGGAAGTTTGGTGACATCACGTCCTAGCATTCAGACTTGGATAGCCAAGAGCCACAACCACCAAAGCATCATGTTGGATGTGTTGCAAAAAGTTATCCAAGAATTACTGCAAAGCAATAACTATATGCAACAACAGATGACTTGCATCGCCCAATGTACAACTGATAATAGGTTAAGGAACGCCCTAATTTTTGCCAGTTTAGAAGAGTATTGTTTGGGATCAATAGGTAATCAACAGCTATTCGTTTATCACTTTATCAATTATTTAAAGAAGAAAAATGTATTAGCTTAATTTAAATATATATTATTTAATTATATCTATCTACTGGGGAGTGCAATCGCACGAGTCGGAAGATATATCAGCGCGGCTAGCACAAC
>CALMVQ010000325.1:7850-14200 GCA_937873135.1 uncultured Scytonema sp.
TGTCGGATCGAATATCCATCCAAAACGCACCACAGTCAATTCGAGAAACACTAGCCACAGTCCACGAATGAGGAGAAACTTGGAAAGTTCTTGTTTATTTTGTCGGCGCTTTTGAGAAAGATAGGCAGCAACACCAGCTAGGAAAATAAATGATGGGCCACTTTATACATTTGGTATAAGTCCACAAAACCCGCTCCACGTTAAACAGAGATGAAAATGCCGAAGTTAATGCTAAGTTTCCACAATATCATTGCTACATTCTTAATACTTGTAATTAAAATTAACTGATGCACTTTCGATCTCAAAAAACAGCTATGATCGTAAAGGCGCATCTATAGGTTCGCTCTCTTGTGCCAAAGTAGCAAAAACATATTTACCAGACTTACGACTCAAAGTACAGGAGCGAGATCGCTTTTAGAAATTAAAACAAATTATTTACTCTATCTAAAGAAAATTTTCAAAAAAAGTAGCGTATGATACTTTTTTTCCCAACACACAAGACTATTCTAATCATATTGAGCAGTTATTTGCTTGACATTATCTCCAGATAAAGTTGAGGAAAAAAGTGTTCAAAAAGTCAAGGTCAAGAGTATCCAAGCTTTTGAAGGCCTTACTCGCTGCGGTAATGGTCTTCAATGAAAATAGAGATGCTCCTAGGAGCATATTGTGGAAGCTGGTTTTCAGTCTTTCCACAATACAGCCACCCTCATGACGTTCCTTGCTTATTTAGTTTCCGGTGCATACATAGGAATGCTGTGAGGACACGACCTTGAATGCCTATGCTGGAGATAGCTTTGTTATTCATGGTAATGTTCAGCATCAGGTTTGGGCTTTGGAGAAATCCATAAGACATCTCCAAAAATTAATTATGCGTTCGTTAAAACCCTTGGTAGGGGCGGACGGCCATTCGCCCTTACATTATTTCTCTTGATGTATCAGCAAAACTCTATGATGCCCAAGGTAATCAGGTATCAACGTGGGTTTATGACTCTGAAGGTAATGTCATAAGTCAAGCTAGAGAAACGCCCTCGAGTATCCGTTGAATCCACCAAATGGAAAAAACTCTTCTGAAACTCAGCAATAATATTCAATTAGGTCAATGCCAATATTTGTAAATGTAACCATCATACCTGGAAATATTTTTTCCTCAGCTTACCGAAAATCCTTTGTGTAAGCAATTGTAGCATCCTTCTACTCGTCAAACTCTGAATATTTGACGGGTAGTGCGTTTTGTGGTCAAAAAAATTGTTTAACTCATCTAGAATCACCTGAAAACGCTCAGTAATACTAGCAGAGCGATAATCTGCAAAAAACTGTTCGGATAAAGCAGAAGGTGACCAACACTCCAGTACCTTTAAGATACGTTGGAGATCATACTCTTTTGAATAGCCAGCAATTTTATAGCAATTAAATCCGGGATCCAAGTAATCCGATAGTCCACCGTTGATACTAGAGAAAACCTGACAACCACAAGCTAAGGCTTCCATTGGTTGCAAACCAAACCCCTCACTGACATTCTGTTGTGCCCAGTACTCAGCAGAGTCATAAAGGTATATCTTAGTCCGATTATAGAGCTTAGCCAAATCATCTACATAGGAACTAACAACCATGACGTTACAATGCTTCTGTAAAGCAGGAATCAATTCCTTAATTAAATACTCCGAAGATTTTCGCGTTTGAACTAAAACGTCAATATCCCTCTCACTCCCTAAATTTTGAAATTCATCACTAATTTGATTGGGCAAATAATAAATCAGAGAATTTGGTGACTTTTGTCCCCAATACCCCATCGTATTTCGACTAACAGTAATGATGGGAATATTCGCTCTCAAGTTAAATCGATAACCTGCAGTGTGAGCATGGTAAACAACATTATATTGCTTTAGCTTAGCCGCTAGTTGAGCTACATGAAATCCCCAGCTAATAATAAAAATAACATCATCTAATTTCTTCTCTTTAAGCAAATCATCTATAAAAAGCTTGCCCTCTTCTCGTTGACGGTAAGTGACTACATCAGCACTACAAATCTGCCGTACCAGATTAAATATTTTTAACTCTGCCCACAAACCACCACAGGCAAATTTGCCATCGGTCCCAGGAAGTAAAAAGTAAAGTTTTCGCATTATACTTTGTTGGTTATTAGTTGTTAATTGTTGGCGATTAGGGATTGGTATTATTCTTTCTTCCTATTACTCATTACTAACCATCAATACGAATCCTACTCTTGCCAGCATACTTTAACAAAATAGGCTTCGCGACCCCAAACATCGCGTGTAACAGTAACATTTTGAATTGCCAGGTTAAAGGGAATCGCAGTCGTGAGGTATCGCTGAGCCAAAGTACCTATGTCAGGTGCCAGTTCAGCAGCAGTTGCCACTGCCAACCCCAAACCTACGAGTTGTTCTATTAGTCCTCGCTTAAGGAGTAGATAAGAACTTACAGCTAGTCCCGCAGTCAAGAGTACTGCTACTGATGCATTAGTGCCACAACGGGGATGCAAAGCCAAATCCCATTCTCCTGAGGTGAGGCGATGTTGGGCAAGTGTGACTGCACGTCGCAAATCACTTATTTTTACATCGCCATGTAAATAAAATCCACAGTCTGTAGATAAACCGCTTAATAACTCGTTATCAAAGTGAATATTGGTTGAGGTTCTTGTACAAGCATGGGATCTTTCGGATTCACTAAGAACCCAAACTGTAGCATGTTCTAGGGCGTGAACCTGCCGCAGCATAAGAATTTCTTTCAATCCAGGGATAAACGAGAGCTGCCTGAGTATATCGGTATCATTAAAATCAAGACTAAAAAAGTCAGAACTAGACGAGTTACCTTTGGCAGAAGCAGAGGTATTCATAGTCACACTGCGCCCCAACTCAATAAAGCAACATAGATTTCTTTCAAATGTAGCGCTTGCTCCTAAAAACTATTGCTAATTTTTGTGGATTGTTAGATTTATTTCAGTCGATATAAGGCAAAATCTTCATATGGTCTAAGTCACTCTGCCATTTCTCCACCCCAGCCAACCTCCCCTTTAGAAGGGAGGCTCAGCCGATTCCACCCACAAGGAGAGGTGGATTGGGGGGATGTTACCGCTCTATCTGTCTCAACCTGCAAATGAGACAAATAAATATTGTGTTGGGCGAAAAGACTTCTTCTACTTGAGCCGAGTAGTCCAATACTGTGCTTTTCAATTTTGAGAAGTTCAAAGTCAAAATCAGGCGTGAGGAGAAGAAAAATCAGTAACCCATCAAAAATAGCAGTAAACTAGGAAACTGTTGAATCATTCTGGTTGGGTAAAGCACAACAATTTACATCGTTCAAGCAGACTTTGCCCCACTGCAAAGCCCAACGGACAAGAGCCACCCGGTTATCAGTTACAGTCTTGGTAAGAATGTTGCTGATGTGGTTATCAACTGTACGCTTGCTAATCTCCAGTTTAGCTGCAATTTCTTGGTTAGTTAAGCCAGCGGCCACTAAGTCGATAATTTGCAGTTCTCTGTCTGACAGACTAACGGGGGTCGGAGACGCGCCACCAGCCATGAGTTTTTTTATCCTCCGTTGGTATATGTACTTAATTGCTCCTTTTCATTCTAGAAGATTCTTTCGTGGGTAGATGTTTCAAGTGTTCGCAGTAATACCTATTATCTATATTTTCTTTATAGTTAAAGTCAGCAGTCGTCTTAGCGACAAAAAAAAAGTATAAATTATAACATTACATTGGGAAATATTACAGTCTATTACAGGAGTGGAAAGTCAGTCGCTTCTCAAGAGTCAAAAGTCACTCATTCAAAAGTCAAAAGTAAGAACCCCATAAATAAATTTAGGGGCTTGAAGTATGGACGTAGTATTCCGAAGCAAAGCTCGCTCTTGGGCAGTTTCCCCCGGCAGACTTTGCGCGCTGTGCGTCTCGAGCGGACATGTTTTTCATTTTCCATAAATGAATTTAGGGGGTGGGAATTCCTTTAGGTAACGCTACGAGCGGCAAAGATTGCTCTTTGCTCGTTCGCCTTATTTGTCTTAATAATATGAGTATTACCTTGAGCGAAGAAAACACTGGTGACTTTCCCACAGATCTCACCCAATTTTTGACGTCGTATATGGTGCTTTAATCCTTTTTCTTTTTTGAATGAGTGACTTTTGACTTTGAGCGAAGCGAGTGGTCATTCATCGTTTTTTTTAGTCAGCGAGTAATATTTATGATTGGGTTGTTGATTTCGCGATCGCACCCAATTGCAAAGTTGGTGGATAATTGCCTTCTTCTTTGATGCGCTTAATATCAGCATCAGCTATCCGTAAACTTAACTTTTGTGCGACTGCCTGCACAATGTCTCCCCTATCAATCACCCCAGCGACAGCTCCTGCTGGAGAAAGAACAGTAATGTATCGTAACTGTTCGCACTCCAGTTTGTTAATTACCTCAACAAGTGAAGTGGATTCAGTCACGGTGGGAATTTCTGTCAGAGGATGCACAATACTGTTTAAGGTTTGAGTTTCCCATTGACTTCGTTCTACTACACGTAAATCATCAATCGAAATTATACCTCGGTAACGTCCGTCAGACTCGGCAAAATACACCTGTGGGGCGGTGCTTTCTAAGAGGTACATATCAGCGAATGTTCGCAAACTCTTATCAGCATCCACAACACGAAAGTCTCGTGTCATCGCGTTGGCAGCAACTAGCTGTAGCAAGGTTTCTTGTAAAGTTGTCACGCGATCATAATTAGTAGCGTTGCGGATACCAAACCAACCTAACAAGGCGATCCAGATCCCAGTTACCAACTCACCTGTTAAATAATCGACTGCCAAACCCAAGCCGATCGCCGCATAGCCCAAAATTTGCCCTGCTTTTGCTGCTAATTTAACAGCTTGAAATCTGTTACCCGTTACTTTCCAAAGTGCTGCTTTTAACACTTGCCCTCCATCTAGAGGTAAGCCGGGAATTAGGTTGAATAGTGCTAATAGTAAGTTAATTCTTGCCAAATCCCCACTCATTATGCTGAGTGCGCTTGTCTGATTTAGAACATTACTCAGGAGTTGAAGGAGGAAAAACAATGCAATACTGACTACGGGACCAGCGATCGCTACCTGAAATGCTTTTCCCGGAGTTTTAGACTCTTCTTCTATAGCAGCAATGCCACCAAAAAGAAATAAAGTAATTGAGTTAACTTTAATGCCCTGCGATCGCGCTACCAAACTGTGACCCAACTCGTGTAACAATACCGAACCAAAAAGCAACAGTGCCATCACCACCCCAGCACTCCAGCTTAGGAAACCTCCCAAAGCTTGATAAGACAAGCTAAAATTGAGGGTTGCCAGTCCTAAAATCACGAACCACAAAGGGTCTAAAAACAGTGGAATGCCAAATAAAGAACCGATTCTCCAATTTGTTTGCACTATATTATCCTCAAACTAATAGAATTTGTCATAACTCAGAACGGCTATTAACGTCTCGCAAGCTAGTTATATAGACGCAGGCTGGTAATAGGGAAGAAATTATTCCTACACCTAATTCCCTTTTTCGCCAACACTATGTAATATTGTTATGTTTACCCATATACATTGCTGCATCAACTGACTTTTATAGATAGGAACGATAAATCAGCATCCGCTTGTTAAGATGCTCCTATTTCTAGGATAAACAATTAATGCTTTTGGGAAAAAGTTACGATATATCTTAAAGACCTGCGATCTCTGAAAGAACGCTTGTTAGCCTGATTTTTGCGTGAGGATTGGGGAATCGCGAGTGGGGGGAAAAAATTTCTTTGATTGATAATGGGTGGCGATCCCCCTAGTGCCAGAGGCATTTGCCACCCACAACCCATATAATCTGCGTGAGAAAGAAAAATCTAGAGAGCGTTGAGATTGCTTAGTCCTAAAACAGTAGCGATCCCGATGAGGTGACCAGCACTCATTGCTGCAAGGAATGTTCCGACACTAGGATTATTAAAAATCTCTGGGAAAGGTAAAGGCATTTTAATGCCAACATGGGGATAGCGAATTATCCGAGGAATAATCAAAAGAGCTAACAGACAAGCGACAATAATTACTGGCGTTCCCGTCCAGTTCCATTCAGTACCAGTATTGGGAACAGTTTCTTGCACTGCTAATAACATTGATGAAATCATGGTTGTTTTTCCTTTACCAAGAAATTGATTTAGGTAGCGTTAAGCTATATTTATCCTCTGTCTGATTCAGTCACAGAATCTTCCTTCTATAGAGAGAGGTTCTAATTGTGAACCTCTTTCCCAATGTTCACAATCTGGGTTTTTCCTATTTACAGAAGATTTCCGGAATGTGTTAAGTTTCGTATCTGCGGAATTCCGCAGATAGATGTCCGTTTTCCCAATGTT
>CALMVQ010000325.1:14300-36330 GCA_937873135.1 uncultured Scytonema sp.
GTTTTCCCAATGTTCACAATCTGAGTTTTTCCTGTTGACAGAAGATTTCCGGAATATGTTAAGTTTCGTATCTGCGGAATTCCGCAGATAGATTTCTGCAAACTAGTGAAATTATTTTCTTTTCCGAAGATAAGTAAGATCATGTTCGGTAAATGACTTGTAAATAAAAGATAGGTTCTGAGTAGCGCTTTAGAGCTATCTGACTGTTAAAAGCTTTGAAGCAATACTCCAAATCTTATTATAAGTGTTCACCCGAACATGACAGAAGTCGTGTTTTTATAAAGGTAGGGGTATTGAGCCAGCACAGTAATGATGGGCTATCCAGGATTTTTCAGAACTTAAACCGAGTGCGATGCCCTAGGCAACCACTTCGTAGTATTGCGCTTCCGTGAAGTACCTGCACCAATTGCTTCGCAATATGGTGCAGGCTTCTAGTTAATTCTAGAATTTCCTTAGAGGTACTCTGTATGATCAATTTCCCTCGACGGCTTTTTATAGTGGTGATTTCCAGAACTGAAAACCAGTGTTAACAGTGCTTTTAATAACTTACAAAATCCTAATAAATAAGTAAAAACCGATTGTGACAAGCTGGGTGCGCGTGGGTAGTATATAAATAGTCCTGATCAAAGTTAACAAGCGTTAACAAATAATTGTCATTGTACGCAGCGGAAAATATGGGAGTTGGCGATCACTCTAAACCCAATCTTTAGATGCAATATGAAGTGAAGTATTACTGTTATTAATCGCGGCAAATTAAAAGATGATTATTCGCTTTAACGGGCTTAGATTTTTACGTGCTTTTTTCCCCTTTCTGATTCTAGTGGCGATTTCACTCATTGTCAATTTTGACAAGTGGATACATGGGCCGACATGGACACTGTGGACTATGGGTATTTTTTTCGCCTTCCTATTGTTTGGCTGCTTGGTGATGCCAAGGCGATATTTTTTGGAGCTACAACCTGAAGGACTGACTATTCAATATATAACAAGCAAGAAATTCTACACTTGGAGCGAGGTAGATGATTTTCGTGTTATCAAGCAGAGCATTAATCATGTGCCGATGGGCAGTGTGGTTGGGTTTAATTTGAATCAAGATTCTCCCCATCGTACTAGGTTGATAAAACTTGCCAATGCTTCACGCCGCATACAGATGTTAGGTAAGCGCGGTTATGATGTGTCAATATATGCTGTCTTTGATTTAAGCGCTTATTCCCTTGCAAATCTACTTAATGAGTGGCAGCATCGTTATGGTGGATAGTGACGATTACTTATTGGTTAAGGTTAGGACTGAGGCAGTAGACACAAGTCAGGTAACAATCGCTGCCTAAGGTTTGAACAAAAATGTTTCGTGCAGTCCCCGCCTAAAAATACTATAAAAATATCCCCAATTAGGTGGGGTAAGCGAAACCAATTTGACACTCTCCTGCCGTCCCTGCGAGAAGATTCTTAAGACTTTTCAGTCCTAATATCCCGACTACTAGGGTTCCTAGGCTGACCACGTTTGCCTAAAAGGCGTAGTCATATCTCCTCCTGGGTTGTTTAAGGCGTGACTTTCTTCTAGTCCAGAAGTCGGTTTTAACGTCTTGTCTGACTTCCTTAATGTACCACAATTTTCATTATTCACGTTGAACAGAAAAGTCGTCCTAGAAGAACGAGGTTTTAAACCCATTTTTCTCGAGAAAATGCACAGCAACAATTAAAATATATCGTCTGGATTACGAGAGGTTCTTATTCTAGTTGCCTGTAAACGTTCTTTAATCCATCCACCTAGCGGTTGTTCTGAGGGTTTAAGGTCAAAGCAGTTTGTCAATCGTGATGGGTAGGTCACGAATCCGTTTGCCCGTAGCATGATAAACAGCATTAGCGATCGCTGCTGCGGCTCCAACAGTGCCAATTTCGCCAATGCCCTTAGTGCCAATCCGATTGACGCGCGGGTCTTCCTCTTCAATAAAAAAGGCATCAATGGGGTGAATATCGGCATTCGTCGGCACCAGGTACTCAGCTAGATCCGAGTTCACAATCCGCCCTAAATGCGGATCGACGACACTCTGCTCCAGCAAAGCCATGCCGATGCCCCAAATAATGCCACCTATCAGTTGGCTGTGGGCAGTTTTGGGGTTAATGATCCGTCCGGCAGCAAATGCGCCAACATAGCGAGTGACTCGCAGTTCTCCTAATTCCGGATGAAATTGTATCTCTGCAAAATGCGCCCCAAACGAGTAGTGAGCAAATTTCTCGATTTCCTTGTCGGGCTGAATTCGTTCTTGTGCCGCCATTGATTCTATATGGGGAAGCTGCAAAACTTCTACATAGGTTTGTGCCTGTGTGGGATTGTCCTTAAGATAGCAGCGCCCGTTGTCCACAATCACCTCAGCTTCGATATGCCCGTAGAGGGGAGAGTTCGGATCTTTGAATGCCAGATTGAGTAACTTGCTTTTTAAAAATGTGGTGGCGGCATAAACCGCCGAGCCGACACTAGAAGTTGTCTTGGAACCTGCTGAAACGGGAGCTTCAGGCATTTGGGTATCGCCAAGCTCAAAGCAAATTGATTCCATTGGCATTCCCAAGGTATCGGCAGCAATTTGCCGCATGATTGTGTAGGAACCTGTGCCTTGGTCGCAGGTGGCACTCTGCACCAATACATTCCCATCGGCAAATAGTTGAGCCGAGGCAGACGTGGGAGAAAAGCCCGCATCATACACCATCGTTGCCATCCCCCAACCCACGAGGCGATCGCCATTCCGCATTGAACCGGGTTGCGGGTTGCGCTGATGCCAGCCAAATCTCTGCGCACCTTGCTCATAGCACTCCTTGAGGGACTTACTCGACCAGAGTTTTCCCGTTTCCGGGTCTACATCGGCATGATTGCGTAAGCGCAGTTCAATCGGATCAATCCGCAAGGCGTAAGCAAGCTCATCCATTGCCGATTCGATCGCAAACAACCCTGGTGCCTCTCCAGGTGCACGCATCGTAAACGGTCCACCGATGTTGGTGGGAACCAGACGATAAGTTGTGGCAAGGTTGGGACAGGCGTACATTTTGCGACTAGTACGCGTGACGGGTGCAACAACCCGGCGATCAAAGGTAGATGTGCGGGCGTAGGCGCAGCCCGCCGTAGGCATCGCGTGGTGCGTCAGTGCGGTCAGTTGCCCGGTTGCCGTTGCGCCTAACTGAATGCGGTGCTGTATCTGAGGACGATGACCTACGGCGATGACCTACGGCAAAGAATTCCTGTTTGCGAGTCAGCACCAGCTTTACAGGTCGGTTAACGTGACGTGCTGCGATCGCGGCTAGTACCACATGCGTCCAAGCAGGACCTTTGTAACCAAATGAGCCACCCACAAACTGCTGAATCACCCGGATTTTCTCAGGCGGCGTTTGCAGCCAGCGAGCCACTGCCTTACGAGTGCCGTAAACCCAAGTTGTTGGCTCATACAGAGTGAGATCATCTGCTTCCCAAACGGCGATTGTGACGTGAGGTTCCATTGCATTGTGGTGCTGCATCGCCGTCGTATAGGTTTGGTCAATCTGGACAGATGCATCTGCTAGTCCTTTGCCCACATCACCTCGTTGGGTGTCGGGTGGCTCTCCCCAGACGTTATCTGGGGGAAAAGCGTGTTCCATTCCTGCAGTCATAGTTGCCACTGGCGGTTCTACCTCGTAGCGAACCTGCACAAGCGTTGCGGCATGAGTCGCTTGCTCAAAGGTTTCGGCAATGACAACGCCAATATGCTGCCCACTGTAGTGAATTCGGTCATCCTGAAGCGGAACGTGCTGCTCTCCTGCCGATCCGTCCTGACCATCAAAGCCCAAAGTGACGGGTGAGGGAGCAATGCGGGGAGTGTTGTGATGCGTCAGAATTGCCAGCACACCGGGTGCGGTGGCAGCTAGCTGGGTATCTATTTCCACAATACGTCCAGAAGCGATCACGCTTTCAACCAATACGGCATGTACCAAATTGGGAATCGGCATCTCGGCACAGTAACGTGCGCCTCCGGTCACTTTTAGCCGTCCGTCAACCCTATCTATCGCTTTTCCAATTACCGGATTCATTGCTCACCTCCCGCATTGGTGTCTATACCAATAGTGGTTTCATCTGTTGGTCACAACATCACCCAATAGGTGTATGTCGGGGATTGCGATCGTCCGACATACATCTATTGTCCCGTAGACTAGGGGAGAACATTGGAAACGGGCGATCATCGCGCTTGGATGAAAGGTCAGCGATCGGCTACTATGCTGACTGCTCGTTGTCTATCTGCCGATTCGGATGGATAGTAGGAAACTTATTATACAGCGTGCGAAATAACAATTTCCTGGAACCGAAAGCACCGACTACTAACTGCTTAAAGACAATTGAGTCGGCGTTCCAGTTCAGCTTGATTGTAAGACAGCAGGCTTCTTGGATAAAAATGCTGGAAAAGCAAGTTTCTAGCATTTTCATTGACTACAGACAAATTTTTTAAGGGAAGTTATCTTAGGAAGAACACTTGTTCACGATGAGAAGCGTTCAGCATGTTAGATCGGGTTTATAACTGGCAGCGATTTTGGTGTCCTCGCTCCGGACACATCAATTTAGCTGATGGAGGTTATTTGTATGATCCAGAAGCTAAATGGGGAGATGCTTATAATCCTGACTTAGTGACCTTTAGTGCTATCTCTCAAATACCCTGTCTCATACTCCTTGGTGAACCAGGTATCGGTAAGAGTCAAGCAATAGAGACGGAGCGGAAAAAAGTTGCTGATGAGCTTAAAGATACCACAGATGAGATACTTTCACTTGATTTGCGCTCAATTCCTGATACATACAAACTAGATAGTAAGTTATTTAAAAGTAAAAAATTTACTAATTGGCTAGATGGTGAGCATCGACTGCACATCTTTTTGGATAGCCTTGATGAGTGTTTCTTACAGATAAAACAAATAGCAACTATATTAGTTGATGAGCTTAGCGATTACCATGAGGAAATTCATCGTTTAACCTTTCGTCTTGCTTGTAGAACAGCAGTCTTTCCATCCGTTCTTGAACAAGGTATAAAAGAAATTTTTGGAGAAAACTCAATAGGAATATATGAGCTAGCTCCACTTCGTCGGACAGATGTTATAGAAGCAGTAAAAGCTGAAGGAATTGAGTCAGATGCTTTCTTGGAAGAAGTTCATAAAAAAAGCATTGTACCCTTAGCTATTAAGCCTATCACGCTGAAATTTCTCCTGAATACTTATCGCCGTCATAATGGTCAATTTCCTGAAACTCAAAGGCTTCATCAACTTTATCTTGAAGGTTGTCGCTGTTTATGCGAAGAAACTAACGATAGCCGTCTTGCTTCAAATACTAAAGGTGTTCTTGATGTAGATCAACGCCTAATTGTTGCTGCTCGCATTGCGGCTGTTACAGTTTTTGCCAACCGATTTGCTGTTTGGACTGGAATAGATCGAGGTGACGTTCCAAATGAAGATGTGCTACTTCGGAAGCTTTGCATCGGTCATGAGGTTGCTAACAGTAAGGAATTTGAAATATCCGAATCAGTTATCAAAGAGGTTTTAGATACTGGCTTGTTCTCATCTCGTGGGGAACAGCGTATGGGATGGGCTCATCAAACCTATGCTGAGTTTTTAGCAGCATGGTACGTGGTGCAACATAAAACTCCCATACACTCAATCCTGAATTTTTCTCGTTCACCTGAAGACCCTAACAATAAATTGGTTCCTCAGCTTCATGAAACGGCTGCATGGTTAGCTAGCATGAGACCTGATGTGCTTGAGGAAATTATTAAAACTGATCCTGACATATTACTTCGCAGCGATATACCAACAGATGTAAGTTTACGAGAAACTATTGTTTCTAATTTATTAACACAGTGTGATCAAGAAATTTTTTATGATAGAGAGATGATTAATTATCACTCATATTGGAAACTTAAGCATCCTAACTTGGCTGAAAAACTGCGTCCATATATTGTGGACTATAGTAGACAAATTGATGCCAGGAATACAGCGATCAATATTGCTGAACTCTGTGAATTGAGTGAACTTCAAAATGAGTTAGTTAACTTAGCACTTGACTCATCTGAATCAATCCATCTCCGCGTTACTGCAGCCCGTGCAATTGCCTCGATTGGAAATGAATGGGCAAGAGCAAAAATAAAATCACTAGCTACTACAGAAATACTGGAAGATGAGTACGATCAGCTTAAAGGATATAGCCTAAGAGCAGTTTTTCCAAATTATCTGACGATTCAGGAATTATTAAATTCTTTAACCTATCCTAAAAAAAGAAATTTTACTGGCTCATATGAAATATTTCTTAATTACGAACTCGCACGAGCTTTGCAACCAGATGACTTAGTTACATCTCTTAAATGGATTGAGCAACAAGGATTAAGATGCTTCGGTCATCCTTTTGATAGACTGGCAGATACTATTCTCTATAAAGCTTGGGAAAACTTTGATTTACCTGGAGTAGCAGAGCATTTTGCTAGAGTAGCTATAGTACAGTGGAAAGAGCATCAGCGGATTATAACTAGTGTTCAAGAACTTCATCATAAATTAGAAAGTGAGTTATTAAATTGTAGTCAAAAGCGATATAAATTACTTGAACAAGCAATTGCTATAGTTGCACAATTAAGTGAAACTCCGTATTGGTTCTTAAGCTCTGTAACAAAGACAATGATTTTGAAAGGAGATATTTTCTGGATGTTAGGGAGGCTCCAAAATAGCATCTCTCTGGGAAGACAGAGAATCTGGTCACAACTTATACGGTGGAGTTTTGATCGTAATGATGCTCAGGAAATTGATGCGATCGTTACTGCCATCCAAACAAATGAATTTTTGCGTGAAGAACTTAAACCTTATTTTGAGGCTGCTGAATTGCAAGCTGAACATCGAAAATATTATGAGCAAAACAACCGCAGAAATGTTCCTCCTCCATTAGATCCGTCTCCAAAAGAAAGAGTTCTTCAACTTCTAGAACTCCTGGAATCTGGAGATTTATCTGCCTGGTGGCAGCTGAATATGGAAATGACTCTTAAACCTGACAGCCAACACTATGAAAACGAATTTGAACCCAATATAACTAAACTTCCAGGATGGCAGGAAGCTGATAAGCCTACTCGCGACAGAATTGTCAGCGGTGCTAAAGAATATATTAGGAGACAAAATCAAATTGAAACTGAGTGGATTGGAAAGAACGAATTTAATCGTCTAGCTTTAGCTGGTTGTAGAGCTTTCCTGTTGCTCTTGCAGGAAG
Source organism: uncultured Scytonema sp. (assembly GCA_937873135.1). GTDB lineage: Bacteria > Cyanobacteriota > Cyanobacteriia > Cyanobacteriales > Nostocaceae > Rhizonema. The sequence continues at coordinate 21,547 of CALMVQ010000325.1, forward strand.
CTCCAGACTTTCTTGAAACTGTTTTGCCTGAAATATGGAAAAGATGGGCACCTGTTATCATTGCTTTTCCCTGTAGTAACCAGCACGAGGATAACTATCTGGATTTGGTTAGGTTAACCTATTCAAAAGCTTGCAGCGAAGTCGTTAAAACTTTGCGGCTTCTTATTGATAAAGATAATGAGCAGTATGATTACATATTAATAACCAGAAGATTTGAAAAGTGCTGGGATAAACATTTAAAATCTGTTCTTTTAGAGAAGGCTAAAGATGAGTCGCTGAAGCCTAAGTGTATGGGACAGTTACTAGAAGAGCTTTTAGAGCATAAATTGGATGAAGCTAGAGAATACCTTCAGACATTAGTAATTCTTCCATTGCCTTTGGACGAAGATAAACGTGAGAGAGTTATTATTGCCTCGAAAGTCTTATTCGATCATGCAACTTCTTCGAGTTGGTCAGTTGTTTGGTCACTTATTCAACAAGATTCAGATTTTGGACGAGAGTTAATTGAAGCAGTTCCTAATCGTTCCACTCCAAGTGGCACTGGCTCAAAATTAGACGAGAAGCAATTAGCTGACTTGTATATTTGGCTTGTTCGCCAATATCCTCATAATGAAGATCCCGACCATAGCAACGACGTTATGGCTCACGTTGTAGGGACAAGAGAGAGCGTTGCTAATCTTAGAGACGGCACTTTGGAACAGCTAAAGAATTTTGGCACACCTCATGCATGCAATGAGATTCAACGAATTGCTCAAGAGTTTCCTGAGCTAACTTGGCTTAAGAAAATGTTAATAGATGCTCAGAACATCATGCGGCGTAAAACTTGGGAGCCACTAAGCCCTGACGAGCTTCTTCAAATTATCAGTTTGGTTCCAGCACAAACTATGAAGAAAATTTTATTTTTAGCATCAAATCCAGAGAACAAAGTACAATTGCGCCTGAGCGAAGAAGTGCGTGAGATTGATGAGGGGTTGCGCCGCGCCAATAAGCAGGATCAGTTCAGATTTGAACAGAGATGGGCTATTCGTACTGATGACTTGCGTCGAGCCTTACTAGACATAAAACCGCAAATTGTCCATTTCAGCGGTCATGGCGCAGGAGATGACGGGATAGTTGTAGAAGACAATGACGGCAAATCACAGCTTGTCAGCACCGAGGCTTTAGCCAGCTTATTTGAATTGTGCGCCGATCATGTTGAATGTGTTATACTTAACGCCTGTTATTCAGAAATTCAGGCAAATGCAATTGTTCATCATATTGATTACGTCATCGGGATGAGTCAAGCAATTGGAGACAAAGCCGCAATCGAATTTGCAAAGGGTTTCTACGATGCCTTGGGTGCAGGCGAGTGTATTGAGATGGCATATAAGTTTGGCTGTAATGCAATTCAACTAGAAAATATTTCCGAGCATCTAACGCCTCAAATTAAGAAAAAGTCTCAGATTTGAGACCTGATTGTTAGGTAGTTTGAACACGTTCATTCTCGGTACTGTCTAACAAATCGCTGACTTAGACTAATCGTTAAAATCTTCAAAAGCACTAGGTTCAAATAGCACTTTTCTATTCATTTAATATTTTCTACGTCAACCCCAATCAAGTTAGATCCGCTTTTTACATTGTCTATCGCATGTATTAATCTTTTTCGATTAGCTTCCGAAGCCATTAAATAACAAGTTTCATCAACTTCATACACAATAATCTCAATTTCTTTACTAGGGAAATTTGCTTTCAATGCATTGATAAAGCGTTGGTCTAATTCACTAGTATTTAAACGATAAACTGTATGCATAACTCCACGGTAATTCTGCGTGCTTGAACTTATATTATAGTCAGTCGGAGCAACATCGGTATTACAGTCCGTTACCAATTAAGATTAATTGTGCCTAGCCGTAAGGATATTGGCTATTACGAAGAAAAGCACCCTTGTCTGAGCTTCGGCGAGCGCACACCTGGTTGTACACCAAAGCCAATACTGGTTACTTAACTGTCTGGTGAGCCAAAAAGTTAAGACGACAGAAATACTGATAAGAATGATTTATACCAAGAGCGAAAAAAGAATGCGACAGATACCATGTAGGGGCGAACGGCTGTTCGCCCTTACGATGGGTTCATGTGTTGCAAACATTTTTGAAATTGGTATTATAAGATATTCTGTCTAGTGAATAAACTTGTTGAGTTCCTGTACTAACAGATGCACTGTTGTTGCTGGATTGTCTTTGGCAGGATTGTGAGGAGCATATTGTTTCAGAAGATTTTCAGCATTTTTAATGGCAATATAGGACTACTATTTGATTTTTGAACAGATACGTAGGGTTGGGCTTTTACCTAGAAAAATCTGCCAGCCTCCGGAAAAATCGCCCCATGAAAAGTTGTTCTTTTTGTATACCAGTTGACAATTGGGGCGATTTTTCCGCTTCAACGTTGGCTCTAAACCCCTTACTTGTAATGAGGCTGGCAGATTTTTCAGTCTTTTGGTGAGACGGTATGTTGGCGCTACTCGTAACGCTCCAAAGCCTTAATAATGGTACGTTACGGACTTTATCCTAATGCACCCTACAATACTTAACTTTGTTCAAAAATCAAACCGGATTCCTATAGATTGCTTATCATATAGCTCATCATAGATTGTTTCGCTATTTTTATGATATTCCCGCCCAAATAAAGAAGTTAACTTATTAAGATAATCAGTTCGAGGAATACCAGTATTGAGAAATTCAAAGTGTAGGACATACCAGACTTCAAACGCTTCATGAGAATAAGCTACTTTAAACCCTTGCTGCTGAGCATTTTTAATTGCATTATTAAAATCTTCAGGCGTCCAAGAATCACGATCAAAAACACACCAAACCTGATCGTAATCATCGTGCTTCTTCAGTTTCTTTGCGCTTTGAACTAGTTTGCTCGGATTCTCTCCTAAGCCCTGCACGTCTATTTCAACTACATTCTTGGGAACACGAAAACTGATAAAGTAGTTAGGTTCTGTTTTTTCTCCTTCACATACGATCAGGAATCTCTGCTTGACTTCCCTCGTATTCACTTTTCTCTGTGAATATCCCTGAGAGTTGTTCTTTTTTTTAGACATGAGAGTCGATGAGATTATTTAAATTACCTATATATGGAATTGCACCATATCTACCTTTAATATAATCACTCTCAAATGATGCATCGTTACGTACTTTGTATTCTGCTAAAGAGTACAAATCTGTTGCACCATACCTATTCTTTTCAGTAAACCAAATCTGATCCCTACGCAAAAGCTGATTGCTCAGCAAATTAGTATCGTGAGTCATAAATATTAACTGAGCATTACTTGGATTCGTTTCGGTAGAATTAAATAATTCAACAATTGCACGGCTGATTAAAGGATGAATTCTAGCATCGAATTCATCAATAATTAAAACTTTACCATTTTTCAGTGTGTCTACAAGAGGACCTGCTATAGCAAAGACTTTTTGAGTTCCTTCTGACTCCTGCTCATCTAAATCAAACATCTCTGTAGATACAGGATTTTCTTTTTCATCAAATTTTCCGTGCAGGGTATGAACTGTTGTTGCTTTTATTCGCCCATTTTTTAGAATGAGATCCTTTATTTCATCTGGTAGTTCACTAGGTAAAGAATCAACAGTAACTTCACTCTGTTCTACCTTAAGATTGGCGAATCCCAAATCTAATTTTTTGAGTAAATGAATAATTTCATCTTGATTTTGGTTATTTATTAAACAACGAACTGTATATCCTCGATAGCCTGTATCATCTAAACCAGAGACAATATTGACTCTGTTTGTCAGCCAATCTAAGATTTTTTTTGCAATCTCAACATTAAATTGAGCAGATACAGAGAAGAAGAGAGCATTATGTCTTGTTTTCTGCGGAATACCATCAGCTTTATATGTTTTAGAAACGCTAATATTGTCTAGTTTCCGCTCAAAAAGTTTAGTTTCTCTTGATTTGGGGACATAAAATAACCATTCAGAGACAACTTTGTCATGAGTTACCTCGAACCCATATCTATATCTCTTGGCATTCATTAAAAATACTGTTTCAAAAAAAGATGGTTGAGTTTCAGTTTCAGTGCTGAGCTTAAATCGCTCAACACCTATTTTTTCAGTACTTTGAGTCTCTTTAGAAGAATTAATCATGAACCATTTCATGAAGCTTAAAGCTTTAGCTAGATTACTTTTACCACTAGCATTTGCACCGTATATTGCGGCGCTCTTAAGTAGTTTAAGATCGTCATCTACTTCAAAAACGTTGTTTTCATCGAGCTTTTTGTCTTGCGCGACAAGGTTAGCTGCCACCATGCTAAAAGTGACTTGCTCCTTAAACGATCTGTAGTTGCCGACACTAAATTCGATAAACATAGCATGAAGTTGAGGCTTAAAACAGAAATATGTGAAAAAATCGCAAATTCCTGCTTTAAGGGTAGCAATAATTAGGTGAAGATACTATAGTGTAAAATTGTTATGCCTGTGTACATATGTACTTTTATTAAGGTATACGGCAAACAATGTCTATAAAAGAGAATCGAGAGAGAAAGCAAGTTGTCCATTTAATGGAAGTTTGAGGCTTGATAAACAAAGTCAGCGCTAGCTCTCGCTATAATTGTTAAGTATGCGACGACATGCTTAGTTTGTGTGGTGACATCCTTCAGGGTGTCGCTATAAAACTTCTATGTTCTGGTGTAGATAATCCCTGTTGTAAAACAGATAACACTTTAACTAAATCTCCTGCCAATAATGCAGATTTAGCTAGCCATAAGCCGGGAAAAACTTGAGAGCAAATTATCTCATCCGTATTCGGTTCAAGTAGAATATATTGCCCTTCTTTTAACCTAAACCAATCAAATTGGTGGTCATAAACTCGCCAAACTAAATATTCTTGAACTTGATTACGTCGATAAATTTTCAGTTTTTCATGCAAATCATACGAAGCACTAGAGGCAGCGATTTCGACAATTAATTCTGGGGCACCTTCTAGATAATCATCCTGATTAATGCGCGATTGTCCGCCTATTTCAATCCTCAATAACGCATCTGGTTGCGGTTCATTATCAGCATCTATTAGTACTATGGCATTGTCTGCTAAACCCACGCCTGGTGTTGCTGCTTTGTAAACTCCCAGCCAAGCCATAATATAAGCATGAGGTTCTCCATGACTTTTGATTCTCAATGGGGATGCCACGTAAATCACTCCTTCAATTAATTCTGCTTTTTTCAGATTAGGCATGGCATGGTAGCGCCGCTCAAATTCTTTACGGGTAAGCTTGTCACCATTTTCTAATGGCGGAATTGTTAACAGAGAAGAGATTGTGCCAGCAGCAAACACCATAATTTTCTCAAATATTGCAGATCACTGATACTCTAAATTCTAGCAACACCAGCTATTCATCACAATGAACTCATGTAATAACTTTCCGGCTGCCTATTTGTATCAATTTTAAAGTGAGACGGTATGAGCCAGAGTTTTAAGAGAAAGGGCCATGCGCGGCTTAACAATAGCTGGAACAATTTTGTCACAAGCCATTCTGGCACCCGATAAATTCCGCGCAGTTGGCCCCACTTGTAGTGCAGCTAACCCACCCATGATAAATAATTCACAACCTGGCAAACGCAAACAAGTATCCAAAACAGGGAAACCTTTAACAATAGGAATTGAGTAAGCATCTAAAATTTCTGTTAATAAAGGTTCACTCATCACATCGAATTTGCTTCCAGTGGATAACCAGATACGCTCGTATTCATAATTACTGCCATTACTACATTTCACTAACCAATTCTTTCCCAACCACTCAGCTTGAAGGACTTGGCAATTTTCATCAATTCTCAGATTACCAGTACGCTCTTGTCGCCGCAGTTGCATTGCCATCGCTGGTGTCATTGAACCACCGTTTCTTGCCTGCTGAATAATGGAAACACGTTTCTCCCAATCTAATTCGGCAAAAAATGCCTTGAGATACTTTGGTCCTAACCAACCTGGTTCGGCATCGAATAATTTTTCTTGCAATTGTCGCCTCATCATCAAGTGTACTTTTGCACCATGAGATAGCGCACCTAATGCCAAATGTCCACTCGTCAACCCTCCACCCACAATCAACACTCTTTCACCTACCAACTGCAATCCCCGTAAATCGACTGTTTGGGAGTGGCAAAGTCTATCTTGGGGATATGTTGACTGAATCTTGTTTGTCCAATCAGGTATCTGAAGTTGAGCGCTACCTGTTGCTAGCACGACTCGCCGCGCAATTATCGCACTCCCGTCTTGCAACCATAAGCGGAATCGAGGAGGAAGACAATGAAGTAAAGGTTCAATTCTCCTAACTCCCAAAGGAATAACGTGCTTGTGCAAATGCCAACGGCAAATCACATCCTGACAAAAGTCTTCAAATAGCTGGGTTCCAGGTAAATCATAAGGGGGAAAAAGTTCATCTTGACGAGATTCAGCAAATTTCCGTAAGGCGAAAGGGTTTGGATCTGGATGGTGGACAGCAGGAGAGCGCAAATGGGGGATTTGCAAAGCCACAAATTGGTGTTGCCATCGACTCATCCATCGACCACTGGGGTCAAATACCAGAAGTTTATCCCTAATCTTCTGCCGTTTTTGCAGCAGATGTGTAATCAAGGTAAGAGCATGAGGTCCCGCACCAATAATTGCTAGGTCTACTTTTGCAGGAACGGTTGGGCTTTTACCTAGAAAAATCTGCCAGCCTCCGGAAAAATCGCCCCATGAAAAGTTGTTCTTTTTGTATACCAGTTGACAATTGGGGCGATTTTTCCGCTTCAACGTTGGCTCTAAACCCCTTACTTGTAATGAGGCTGGCAGATTTTTCAGTCTTTTGGTGAGACGGTGGTCATAATTTGCAGTATGATCCGTTTATAGTTATGATAATCATTATTATAAATGAGTAAGAAAAGCCCAGCAACGTCGTTTCCTGATAATTTTACCTAAATATTTAAAAATGATTATCATTGTTTTATGACTGTACCTATAATCACTGTCGTCGCCGGACCAGTCGGTTGTGGCAAAACCGCTTGGATTTACCAACAGCTGGCTTTAAGAGAGGAGAAACTTCGTGTTGCTCATGAAAATGTATTGTATTTCAGCCCTGGTACTGGGAGCGTTCCCATTGACCTGACACGCCTTGCTACTGACTTTCCTACAGTTAAAGTCTTTAATGACGCTCAAGAAGTTGAGTTTTTCCACCAACTAGCCGTAGCAGATGCTGTCTACCTAGAATTAGGATTCCACTTGGAATTAAGTGCAGTAGCCCAAATATTAGACACTTTACCGTACCTTGGAATAGCAATTTTACCACCACACTTCAAAGATTCAGAGTGGCATTCTTGGGCAAACGAGATTGTACCGGGATCTAATGTCCAAACTAGTCTTCTACAAGCCCGGTTGTGGCGAGCGTCCAGCACTGGTCAAGTTATAGATGAAGACAGTTTGCACGAGTTTTGGTACGAAATCACCAATGGTGCTTACGGTAAAGTAACCCGTGCGAAGGGAATTTTTAATGTTCCTGATGGTAGGTCAGTTTACGCTGATTTTGTAGCGGGTGTTCCGTCAACCCATTTTCTAGAATTAGATCTCCCACGTCACTTAGAAGGTATATCCCAGCGTTTCAGTGGTTTGGAAATGTTTGGAGAAAACTTAGATGAAGAAATTTTGAGGCAAACTTTGCAAGATTGTTGTTTATCTCAAGCAGCAATTTTACATTACCAAGAACAAGTAAAAGAGATTCTACGTCAGGAGACACAAGCGTGAAAATAGCGGTGATGTCATGTATTCATAGCAACTATGAAGCCTTAGATGCTGTCTTGTTAGATATAGACAAGCACTCATGCGAAAAAATTTATTGTCTCGGTGATTTGGTAGGATATGGTCCTTACCCGAATGCAGTCATTGCACAAATTCGCTCCCTAGATATTCCCACCTGTGCAGGATGTTGGGATGAAGATATTACTGAGGGGCTGAATGCTTGCGATTGCAGCTATCCCTCTTTATTATCTGAGAAACGAGGAAAACTGGCTCACGAATGGACTAATAAAGAAATAACACCAGAAAATCGCGAATTTTTGGCACAATTGCCCCATAGTTTGCGTGAAGGAAACCTAACTTTTGTTCATGGCAGTCCACACAGCAACCACGAGTATTTGTTACCAGAACTCGATGCGTTTGTGGCACTAGAACGAGTACTTTCCGTAGGTGGAAATGTACTATTTTGTGGTCATACTCATGTGCCTTATATCCGCGTTCTGGATGCAGGGAGTTTACAATTTCGCGTCAAAAGTCGGGGTACAGAAGAACAGGAAAAAACCTTTACTTACCCTCTCAAGCGAATTGTTAATGTTGGTTCAGTGGGAGAACCCCGACATGGGCGACCGAATGCGACTTATGTAATTTATAACACTGATACTCAAGAAGTGACACTGCGGGAAGTCCCCTACGACTACCAGAAAACTTGTGCCGCAATTATCGCTCATGGCTTACCTGCTATTTTTGCTTGGCGTTTGGCACATGGGTTGGAATTTGCTGAACGGGCTGGTGATCCAACTCATGTTTGTACGAGGTAATGGGGGTTAGCGGTTAGATGAATAAATGGGCAATTTTAAGCGGAATTGAGGGGAATCTCGCAGCTTATGAGGCTGTGCTGGTAGATATAAAGCGTCGAAGTCGTGAAATAGAGGCATTGTATATTCTCGGTGATTTAGTTGGACCAACACGAGAATCGGAAAAGTTGGTGGAAAGGGTGCTTAACCCCCAACGTGGAGAATTAGAAGCTCTGGTTTGTAAGGGATGGTGGGAGGAACAGTGTTTGATTTTACACGGTCTTGGTGCTACTGGGGAACCAACTCAATTAATGGCGAAATATGGAGGAGAAACCGTTAAGTCGCTGTGGGAGTGTGTTTCCCGTCAAACTGTGCAATGGTTGAGAACGCTTGATTTTGGCTTCTTTGAACTGGATTGTTTGTTAATTCACGGTACAACGGTATCTGTTGACGAGGAACTTACAAAAGATACTTCTCCAATTTTGATATGCGTTAGCGCAGCGGCTCTGCAAGAGCATCGCCTCCATCGGATGCAAGCCAACACCTTGTTTTGTGGTCGTTCTGGTTTGGCTTTCCAGTATCAGTTACAAGCAGGTTCCATCACGACTGGAGTTACAACCTTGGATAGTCAAACTTCTCCCCAAACCTTCAACATTGCCCTACGTCAAGTTATTGGGGTGGGTAATGTGGGGCGGACACCAGGAGAAGCAACCTATACCCTCTACAACCCAACCATGAATCAAGTGCAATTCAAGACTGTCTACTACGGGGTAAGTAAGGGTTTTGGAGTTAGCAAAAATAAGTTTATCTAAAATTCTAGCACATAACATTTCAGGCAGGTATTAATTGAAAAAATTTGGTGTTGCGTTAGAGAGAACACAACAATAAATATTGTCTGTCATTTTTAGATAATGATAATCATTGTATGATAATCTGGGAGTCAAAATTAACAACGTCACACTGTGCCTAGAGGATGTCTAAAAATCATGAATCTTTATCAGATATGAGGAGAAAGAGATGACGTTTAGGAGCTTGTGGAATGCAATGCTTGTCAGTCCAGTTGCTTTGGTGGTAACGCTGCTAGTGGAGAAAAGCGCGATCGCGCTTTTCTTTGAGGACTAAGCTGACTAATAGCCACACAGCCAGTTTACCTAAGACACAGTCAGTAGCAACACCAATTCTTACTTAAGTGACAACTTGCGATGCCCGCAGGCAACGGCAGCCATCCGTATCGCCTGTCTGGATAACTAGCAACTTGGGTTAATAAGCGATCACCTTCAAAAAACTTAACGCCTTTCACCCTTAAGTCATCCAGCTTATTGTTGTTAGATATCCAGAATGATTTACCCCAGAGACAGACTAAGTCTGATTGACAGCTTGACTGGAATTAAGTAGTATAAACCACATATTATTTTTGAAAATGAGTACCATTATTATAGCCAAAATCGAGATGGCAACGAAGGAAGATTAAAGGTGGAACTACAATTTATGCCTACAATGTGTTCAGACATCTTTCAATTAGTCAGGGATATTCTTCAGGTTCAAAATCGCTTACCTCAATGGCAAAGAGTGAGGACGACTAGCCTGTTATCCTTCTCCTTACTAGTTCCACTCCTGGCTAGCTGTAGCTCCAGAACAGAGACTGTTTCCACTCCTGAATCCAGCGTCAGCACAACTCCTGTTAGCAGTGCCAGTCCGTCTCCCCAAGCTAATAGCACGAGTACAGCACCTGTGCAAGTCGTGGCTGCTGAGAATTTTTGGGGTAGTATCGCGTCCCAAGTAGGTGGCAACCGAGTTAAAGTCACAAGCATTATCTCTAATCCCGACACTGATCCTCACGATTACGAAGCTAAACCCACTGACGCCCGTACTGTTGCCAGTGCCCGTTACGTAATAGTGAATGGTGCTGGGTACGATTCGTGGGCATCAAAGCTGCTTGCTGCCAACCCAGTGAGTGGACGGAAGGAACTCAATGTGGGCGAATTGGTGGGCTTGAAAGAAGGAGACAATCCACACCTGTGGTATAACCCAAGCTATGTGTACCGAGTTATTGATCAGATCACAGCTGACCTAAAAAGTATTGATCCAGCCGACGCAGCCTACTTTGACGAGCAGCGCACACAATATTTGAATGTTGGTCTCAAGTCCTATAAAGATACAATCAGCACAATCAAGCAGAAGTATGGGGGAGTACCAATTGGCGCGACAGAGAGCATTTTTGCTTACCAATCGCCCGCATTGGGTCTAAATTTGACTACACCACCAGAATTCATGAAGGCGATCGCTGAAGGGCAGCAGCCGACGGCGTCAGACAAAGTAACGTTTGACAACCAATTGGCAAAGAAGCAGATCAAAGTCTTTGTCTACAATAAGCAGAACACAACGCCAGACATAAATGCCTTAGAGAAAAAGGCGGAGGCGGAGAAAATTCCTGTGGTTCCGATTACCGAGACTCTCAGCCCAGCAACGGCAACCTTCCAAGATTGGCAGGTGGGGCAACTCAAAGACTTGCAGCAAGCGTTAGCCAAGTCTACGGGCAAATAAGCGCCCTTGCTGGTTATGACTCCCGTTATTGAGTGTAATATTACCGATGTAATTTATTCTCAGAAAGCACAAAATCTGCCTAAACAGTAATAGAAAGGGCACCGCTCATGAGTCACATCCCCGGACTCCACCCAAGCTAAACAATATATGACCCGTAACTCGATAGGTTTTGATCCAGTGCCGCCATCCCCGAATGTAGCTCGCAACGGCTTAAATTCACAACCTGTGATTCAATTTGAACAAGCTCTTGTCCGGCGTGGAGGTCGCGTACTCTGGAGTGACGTCCAATTGACTGTAGAGCCTGGTGAATTTATTGCCATCCTCGGACCAAATGGCGCGGGAAAATCGACGTTGCTGAAGGCAATTTTAGGTTTGCTGCCTTTAAATGAGGGTAAACTTACTGTCTTGGGAGCGTCTGTGCGCCGTGGAAATTCTGCTGTCGGCTATCTTCCCCAACGACGAACATTTGGTCCAGATGTGCATGTGCAAGGGCGCGAACTGGTGCGCTTAGGTCTAGAGGGGACGAGGTGGGGAGTGCCTCTGCCACTACTGCGGAGACTTTGGGGTGGTGCTAAGCTCGCGCGTGAGGAGCGGCGGCGAGTGCATCATGCTATCGAGATGGTGGGTGCTACTGGCTATGCCCATCGTCCTATTGGTACTCTCAGTGGTGGCGAACAGCAACGGCTACTGATAGCGCAGGCACTGGTGACTCGACCAAAGATTTTGCTTCTCGACGAACCCCTCGACAGTTTGGATCTGTACAATCAGCAAGCTGTATCGTCATTAATTCGCAGCGTCAGCCAGGAATATAAGATAACAGTGCTGCTCGTTGCCCATGATGTCAATCCGCTCTTGCCGTACCTGGATAGAGTTTTATACATTGGTCGCGGTCAGATAGCAATTGGCAAACCGGAAGAGGTGATTAACTCAGAGACACTCTCGCATCTTTATGACTCTCCGATTGAGGTGCTACGTACTCAAAATGGGCGGTTGATAGTCGTTGGTCAGCCCGAGTCAGTCACATATCATCCTCACCTCAACCATCACGGTCACTAACATGCTAGCACCTGATGTTCAATTGTCATGGAATCTCGTCTCTAATTTCCAACAGCTTTTTACTTACCACTTTATGCAGAATGCATTCACTGCAGGGATGCTGATTGCATTGATTGCCGGGAGCGTGGGATATTTTATGGTCCTTCGCTTTCAAAGTTTCGCTGGGCATACGCTGGCTCACGTTGGCTTTGCTGGTGCAGCTGGTGCGCTGCTCTTCGGTGGCTCGGCAATTGTGGGCTTGCTCGTTTCCTGCATTGGTGCGGCGCTCGGAATTGGGCTATTGGGTGGACGACGCGTCCAAACATCGTGGGCGCATGGAATCGCCATCGGCACGATTCAGACTTTCTCTATGGGATTAGGTATCTTGTTCCTCCAGCTATCGCATTCTTATACAGAAAATGTCTACGCAATTCTGTTTGGATCTGTACTTGGCATTAGTGATATAGATGTACATCTCATCTTACTCACGACGGTGGTGACATCAGCCGGGTTAATGGCGATCGCTCGACCGCTGTTATTTGCCTCCATCGATCCAGACGTAGCTGATGCCCGTGGCGTGCCTGTGCGCTTCCTTGACTATGCGTTTCTTATCTTGCTGGCTTTTGCTGTGGCGCAATCGGTGCAGGTTGTAGGGGTGCTGCTAATCTTTGGGCTACTAGTTACGCCGGCGGCGATCGCACAACAACTCACTTCCCGCCCAGGCATCGCGGTTGGACTCTCCATTTTTCTGGCGCTGTTCTTCACCTGGGCTGGTTTGGCTATAGCATACTTCACACCCTATCCTGTCGGGTTCTTCATCACTGGCTTAGCTTTCGGAACTTATATTTTGGTGCGCCTATTTCAGGTTGGGCGTGCTATGTTCGATAGGCGGAGGTTGTCCAAGCGCCAAGGGGTCTTTGGATGAAAAATATGATTGAGTTAATATTACTATCAGATATTCAGCCTTTCTCACTAAACTTGATTTCTGACATTCACCAGATGCTAAGCCTGGATTTCATGCGTTATGCTTTCTTTGCAGGTACTATGGTGTCAATCGTCGCAGGACTGGTGGGATACTTTATCATACTGCGCAATCTAGTCTTTGCCACCGAGGCATTGGGGCATGTCACCTTCACAGGAGCACTGGCTGCTGCTGTGATCGGTCTCGATCCGCTCATTGGACTATTTGGAGCAACAACGCTAGTAGCACTTTTACTAGGTGTACTAGGTACGCGGGTTCGAGAAAACGACGTGGTAGTTGGCACTGTACTGGCTTGGGTACTCGGACTTGGGGCACTGTTCTTGAGTCTCTACACCACACAATCCAGTGGTGCTAATGGTACTTTCGGTGTTAAATACCTCTTCGGTTCACTTTTTGGTCTACAGGCACAACAGGCGCAGCTGGTTGCCATAATCGGCTTGGGAATCATTGTCGCACTGTTAATCATCGCCCGACCCCTACTATTTGCTTCCCTCGATCCCGATGTAGCATTAGCGCGTGGTGTACCAGTGCGAATTCTGAGTTTGCTCTTCCTAGTTTTGGTGGCGCTGAGCTTGGCTGAAGCAGTCCCGGCTGTAGGCTCTCTGTTGAATTCCGCACTGCTGATCACACCTGCAGCGATCGCTCAGCGACTGGTGACTCGCCCAATGGTAGCACTTGTACTTTCTGCCGTACTGGCACTAACTTTTACCTGGCTCGGTTTAACCGTTGGTTTCTATGCCTCCTACCCAGTCAGTTTTGTCATCAGTACCCTAGCCTTCGTCACTTATGTCTCGGTAGTCACCTGGCAACGGCTGCAAGCTTCGATCACTCCGCGTCTACGGAATAGAACACGCCTAACTAATGTTTAGCAGTCTTACTGGAGGCTTATTAATCGACGAATAACTCGTTTGTTTCATCTGGTAGTTCGTCTGTAAAATAGGTTGTTAAGTTGACTTTCATACTCTCAATGATAAAAGCCTTAATCTTCGACTTGGACAATTGTTTGGCTGCGGCTAACGAGGTTGGAGAGCAGCTTTTTGCGCCTGCGTTCGATGCAATCAGGAGGGCAAACCACGGCACCGTCTCTGAGGAGACGCTCTCGCAAGCGTTCACTGATTGTTGGCGGTATCCTCTGGATTGGGTGGCGAATAAATACGGGTTTTCCGAAGCGATGCTTGCGGCAGGTTGGAAAATATTTGCAACGACGGAGGTTAAGGAAGCGATGTATGGGTATGGCGATCTTGCGATATTATCGGAACTGCTAATTCGGCGCTTTTTAGTGACTTCCGGCTTCCGCCTTCTTCAGGAGAGCAAGATCAAGGCGCTAGGCTTAGAGCGATTGTTTACAGCTATCCATGTGGATGCGATTGATGAGCCGCACAGGAAGGGCAAGCAGGGACTTTTTGAGAGTATCCTGAATACTCATCAATTCAGATCGGCAGAAGTACTCGTGGTTGGAGACAATCCAGATTCGGAGATCGAAGCAGGAAATCGGCTGGGCATCAGAACAGTGCAGACTCTCCGGGCAGGAGTACCGCGTGCAGACAACGCGACCTTTTATCTCTACTCTTTGACCGAACTAAAAGAGCTTTTGACCAGTCTGGAAAATAATGAGGTCTATTAAAAAGTAAAAAGTAAAAAGTAAAAAGTAAAAAGAGAATCCCCATAATTAAA
>CALMVQ010000326.1:0-46011 GCA_937873135.1 uncultured Scytonema sp.
TAAGGTTCTTTCTTTTTACTTTTTACTTTTTACTTTTGCCTTGTTGTACTAGGGTTTAGGACGATTTTTTTATCGACCACTTGGGACTTTTAAACCATCGAGGTAACGATAAGAGTTTAGTGGAACGGTCTTGAATAATTTTTGCATACACTGCCTCATACCCGTCAACCATTTGGGTAACGCTAAAGTTGTTTTCCACGTATTCTCGGCAGGTTTGACGATTCAGTTCCAAGGCGAGTGGAATCGCTGCTGCCATTTCTTCATAGCTTTGGCAAACTATACCCGCCTTACCGTGGGCAATCACCTCTGGTACAGAACCTAAATTCATCCCAATCACTGGTGTACCAGTCGCCATTGATTCAATCATAACCAAACCAAATGGTTCTGACCAAGTGATGGGGAATAAAGTAATGGCTGCATTACCCAGCAGTTCAGATTTTTCTATGTGGTTCACTTCACCCAGGAATTCAATTTGCTTCCCATCAATATGAGGGGCAATCTCTAGTTCAAAGAACTTAGTATCTACAACATCAACCTTTCCTGCCATCTTCAAGCGCCAACCTGTTTGCTTGGCGATGGCGATCGCATGTTGTGGTCCTTTTTCTTCTGAAAAGCGTCCTAAGAATGCCAAATATGGTGGTTCCGTTGGCTGTGAGACGAAGGGGTAAGTTTCCAGTTGGATGCCGTTGTAAACAGTACTCAGGTAATTGAGTTCTAGTTGACGCTGTGCGTTACTGATACTGACGTATGGTTGCGTTTGATGTTGGCTAAATACTTTACTATTGTCTCTGGTAAACCTACCATGCAGCGTATGTACTGTAGGTGTTGACACCAGATGAGCAAAGGGTAATGACCAAACTCCTATGTGGGAGTGAATGATATCGAATTCCGCTGCTCTTTGGTAAACCTGGCTCGTTTCCAGCAGCTCGTACATCATATGCTCTTTAATATCTGGGTCCAAGCGTAATGCACGAGACGAAACTGCTTCTAAGTGAGCCAGAGTTTGTGAATCTCCTGAGGCGAACAAGGTGACTTCATGACCTCTACGTACTAATTCATCGGTCAAGAGGCTCACCACAAGTTCAATTCCTCCATATGTAGGAGGCGGAACTCGTTCCCACAGGGGGGCTACTTGAGCTATTTTCATTTCTTTGTTTTGGTTGTGTCGGTAAATTGGTCCTGTTCAAAGGGTTGAGATACTTTTTAGCAGAGTTTATACCTCCGTTGCTGAAGTTCAAATTAACTTAAGTTGCTACAAACAACACGATCTCAGTTAACTTTACCCTTTAAGCAGCTCCTCCGAATTTACATTGACCATGGCTATAATTAAAAGACAAACTAGAAAAAACACAAAATCTATGGATTTAGCGAGTTGTAACGCACCTTTTGCAAGATTTTTGGTACATTAGGGGCACGCGACAACACCATACATTTTGATTTTTTCCTTGTCGCTTTACTTATAGCTACGCCATATAACTATATGATAATTTTGTTATCTTAAACATCTATCTTTAGAAATAAGTCTAAATTCTATTTTAAAGAAAAATAGGCGCGTGCTAAGATTCCCGACTTCTTTAAGAAGTCGGGAATCTTATGTTACTATGTTGATTGACCAATTAATTAAGTAACATTATGCCTCCACGCGACGAGCAAGGATTTGAAGGTCGGCGACAGCAGATTATTGATGGGGCATTGCAGGTGTTTGCTAGCAAGGGCTTTGATTCGGCGACCAACAAAGATATTGCCGCAGCGTCGGGTATTGGTTCACCGGGTCTGATCTATCACTACTTTAAAGATAAATACGACTTGCTTCAACAGGTGGTAGAGCAACGCATGCCACTGCTGCAATTGTTAACCCACAGTGAGGAGGAAATGATGAGCAAATCACCTGAGGAGATGCTAACCATTTTTGGGAAAGCGTTTCTAGGAGTCTTAGATCAACCAAAATCCCTCCCTGTCATGAAACTGCTCATTTCCGAGGCGTTCCGACAACCCATATTTGCTCAGATGTTCAACACTATTGGGCCCAGTCGTAACATTGCTTTCTTAACTCGCTATCTAGAAAAGCAAATGGCAGCTGGAGTCATGAAACCGATGAATCCAGGAGCCGCAGCCCGTTGTTTCCTCGGTCCCCTGATTGCATATATTATTACACGTGAAGTATTTATACAACCTGATGCTCAGCAGATTAGCTCTGATATGATGATTACAACTGCCGTCAAGGTTTTTCTGCAAGGTATGGAAATTTGTTAGCTGTTAGCATGTATAGCTTTTAGAATTAAGAAATGAACCGCCAAGGACGCCAAGGACGCCAAGGTATAAGAGTTTGAGAGAGTTTTTGCGTAAGTCCTGTCTAATACTGAGATCTAAGGCTCATTTATTAACATAAGCTGCATTGAAATCTAGATAAAGACTACTTTTTCGTATACAGGATATTTGATTAATCAGTCAATTAAGAAAAATTTGAGAACTTATCACTAACCACGGAGTTGTTATGACACAAACGCAGATCGAACCGGACCACGAATCGAAGCAGACGGCTATCAGTCTTGTGGAAGATGAAAAACAACCGAGACAAGAGCCTGAACCACCGAAACCGAAAAGACGCATCCCCAAACCTGTGTTGATTCTGGGAGCGATCGCACTTTTAGCAGGTGTGGGATACGGAGTCTACCGTGTATTCTTCGATCATCCTGAACCGGGTTTGTTCTTAAGCGGTCGTATAGAGGGGCATGAAACCGATGTGTCAGCGAAAATTGGTGGTCGGATTGCTAACGTAGCCGTTAGAGAAGGAGATGTTGTCAAACCCGGTCAACTTTTAGTCAAAATAGATGATGCCGACCAACTGGCACAGTTACAAGGAGCGCAAGCCAAAGTGCGATCAGCACAGGAGAGTATAAAGCGTTACAGCCAGCAGTTACCCATCTTAGACGCTCAATTAGAGCAGGCAAATTTAACAACACAGCAAGTCAAACTTGAAAGTCAGGGTAAAGTCACAGAGGCAGAGAAATCTCTAGCCGCATCGCGTGCCCAACTCGTTCAAGCCCAAGCCAATCTAAAGCTAGCACAAGTCAAACAACGACGGTACCGAGACTTATCAACCCAAGGTGCTGTATCAGTTCAGACACGAGACGAGTATGACACCAGCGCCCAAACAGCCCAAGCTACCGTTGATGCAGCTCGTCAGCAGGTACAATCTGCGCAGGGGACAGTAATGCAAGCACAAGCGACGCTCCGCAATCCACCCATTAAAGCAGCAGCAGCCTTACAGATCGAGAAACAAATTGCTCAAGCCCGTACCGACATTTTAGTTGCCCAGCAAGATCTCCACAACGCCCAAGCTACACAAGCGCAGAATCAAGCAAATTTAAACTACCTAACAATTAACAGCCCACTCACTGGTGACATCATCACTCGTTCTGTAGAACCGGGGGAAGTTGTGGCAGCAGGCGCACCCCTATTAACCATAGTTAATACTAACGATCTCTACCTACGCGGCTTCATTCCCGAAGGAGATATCGGTAAAGTCAGAGTTGGTGAACCCGGCTTAGTTTATTTAGATGCCTTTCCCAAACAACCCCTTCAGGCAACAGTGACTCGGGTAGATCCCAAAGCCAGCTTCACCCCAGAAAACACCTACTTCAAAAAAGACAGAGTCACCCAAGTATTTGGCATTGAACTTACCATAAAAAACAACCAAGGTTTAGCAAAACCAGGAATGCCTGCAGATGGTCGAATTCTTCTACCAGAACAGTTATAGGATTACATCACTTGTGTAAGGGTAGGTTTTAGAACATATTTGGAGATACCTAGTACAACAAGGCAAAAGTAAAAAGTAAAAAGTAAAAAGAAAGAACCTTATTTTGTAAGGGTTTTAACTATTTCAGATGGGTGGTTTATTTCCGCCGATCTGTACTAGAGATCTAGATAAAACCTGCCCCTACTACGTATCTGCGTCTTATTAAATCATGACAGTAACACTCCAAACAAACACCCCCGTCATCTCCATCCGGGATTTACAACACTCCTACGGCAAACAAAGCAAACAAGCCGTAGCAGGTATAAACTTAGACATATATCCAGGCGAGATTTTTGGACTGATCGGCCCTGATGGGGCAGGCAAAACCACGACATTCCAGATACTCTCAGGTGTCATGCCACAAAAAAGTGGCACTGTGGAAGTACTCAATTCCCCAGCTAGAGATGTGCGGTTACAAATGGGCTACCTCACCCAACGTTTCAGCCTTTACCAAGACATGAGTATTTTGGAAAATTTGCGTTACGCCGCAGGTTTGCACGAGGTGAGTGACACGACTTTTAAAAGCCGTAGCGATCGCTACCTCCAACTACTAGATATAGCACAGTTCAAAGAGCGTTTAGCCGGAAGGCTTTCAGGAGGAATGAAACAGAAACTCGCTCTGTGCTGCGTACTCATTCACCAACCTAAAATCTTGCTGTTAGATGAACCCACAACAGGTGTTGACCCGGTATCACGTCGCGAGTTTTGGGATATCTTAGCACAACTTGCTGCCAGTGAAGGCATGACGACAGTCGTTGCCACACCTTATCTTGATGAAGCAGAACGCTGTTCGCGAATTGCTTTAATGTATGAAGGGAAAATACAGCAGTGCGATACACCGACTCATGTGAAAGCGAGTTTAGGTGTGCAACGCTTAGAAGTTTACCTGCCTGTTGCCCACCTAGATCGGGCAGCAGACATTTTAATGAAGAATGTTGATTTGCAGGATACTGTTTCTGATGTGCAACGCTTTGGCGATCGCTTGGATGTGTTGACGAACCAGCCGAAGGAAACCACCCAGAGAATTCAGAGCATCTTAAAACAGCAACAGTTAGAAATCGAACATTTTACCACCGATACCCCAACTCTAGAAAACACCTTTGTGGCGCGGTTGCGAGAACTCAAAGGCGATAATTCTGCTGGTAACTATCCGCGAATTTTCCGCTTGGAGAAATCTTCAGGAATAGCAATTGGGGCAGAACAACTCAACAAAGTTTTCGGTAATTTCCGTGCTGTCAAAGATATCAATTTAAACATTCAATATGGTGAGGTTTTTGGTCTTTTAGGAGCAAACGGTGCCGGAAAGACCACTACAATCAAGATACTGTGTGGATTGATACCAGCGAGTTCGGGAAAAGTCAGCCTAGTCGGAGAAACGGGTAAATTGCGTAGTGCTGAAGTTCGTCAGAAACTCGGCTACATGTCGCAAAAATTTACCCTCTATGATGACTTAACTATCGGAGAAAACCTAGAGTTTTACTGCGGTGTTTATGGCATACCCCGTCGTCATCGTCAAACCAAGAAAAATTGGGTTCTTCAAATGAGTGATTTAGTCGGTCAAGCAGATAGACTGACGTCTGATTTACCAGGCGGTTGGAAGCAACGAGTCGCTTTTGGCGCAGCCGTGATGCACGAACCAAAAGTTGTGTTTCTCGACGAACCAACCTCCGGCGTTGATCCCTTAGCACGACGAGAATTTTGGCGTTGGATTAACCAGTTTGCAAGCGAAGGCATGGCAGTGCTTGTGACAACTCATTATTTAGAAGAAGCCGAACAATGTCACCGTCTGGGATTCATGGTGGCAGGAGAACTTGTAGCGCAAGGCACCCCACGCCAAGTCAAACTTGAACAACCGGGACAATTGGTGGAATGGGAGTGCCATCGCCTGCAACAAGCGTCAGATCTCTTAAAACAAAAGCTTGATCGTAGAAGCGTGTCCATCTTCGGTTCTCGCCTACATACCATCATAGATCATCCACAGACTCAAATTACTCAAGTAGAAAATTGGCTTCAAGAAGTTGGAATTCAAGTACAAAGCCATCGAGAAATAGAATTTTCCCTTGAAGACGTATTTATCAACGTCGTCGAACAAGCACGCCAACGAGGTTTAGATGTCCCCAAAGATTAACCCAAAATGAAACGCATCTTTGCCCAAACGATTAAAGAACTGACGCAATTAGGAAGAGACAAACTGTCATTACTTATGGCACTAGGGTTGCCATTGATACTGCTGTTGTTGTTTGGTTTTGGGGTGTCGTTAAAAGTGAATCAAATTAACTTCGCCATTCAAGATCTAGACGGAACATCTGTCAGCCGAGAGTATGTTGCAACCTTTGAACGCACCACCAAATTTAATATAGTTGCCTATGGACCAAATGTTAATGTCCCTCAACTGCTAGATCGATCTAAAGTTGCCGCCGGTTTAATTATCCCCCCCAAATTTGCGCGGGACTTTTTAAGAGCAAAGCGGGGTGCAGAAGCACAAATTTTGGTAGATGGGACTGATTCCAACACTGCCAATATCGTCCGAGGTTATGCAAAAGGAATTACCAATACCTTTGTGGAAAATTCCCAAGGTCGTAACGTTCCTGTAGTCAGTCTCCAGTCACAGTTGTGGTATAATCCTGGCTTAGAAACCTTAAAGTACATTGGTCCTGGGGCTTTAGCAATTACTGTCACCCTATTTCCCGCACTGCTTGCAGCTTTAGCGACAGCAAAAGAGTATGAACAGGGGACTATTCTGCAAGTTTACGCATCTAGCCTGACAGGCATGGAGTATCTGTTAGGTAAAGCCGCAGCATTTTGGCTGGTGGGCATGGCAGAGGTGCTGTTAGTGAATATAGAAGCTTGGTTAGTCTTTGGTTTGTGGTTTGCTGGCGATCCCACACCCATGATTGTAGGTTCATCTCTTTACATCGCTTGTGGTGTTTTTTGGGGTATATTTCTTGGTAGAAGTACGCAAATACAAAGTGCGGCAATTCAAGCAGTTTCCTTCACCGCCTTTCTGTTATCACTACAACTCTCCGGCTATATTTATCCAGTCTCTAATATTCCGATTGCCGTCCGTTGGATTTCTTACTTAATTCCAGCCCAACATTATATTTTAATCACTCGCGATGCCTATGCTCGTGGCGTCGGCTGGCTAGGAGTTTGGCTTCCAGTATTAGCTTTGGCAATGCTAGCAAGCTTATTTTTCTTTTTGGCTTGGCGTAGGTTGCGAAGTATGCAAGTGGGGTAAAGGAGAAGAAATATGAGCAGAAAAAGGTTTGCAAACATTATAGATGTGATTTTTGGGAGTCGATTCTGGGCATTATTCCGAAAAGAGTTCGCTCAGATATTGCATAACCGTCAGTTACTCATTCAATTGGTGGTACCCTTTACCGTCTTTTTGATGTTGTTTGGTTTTGCTCTGAATCCTAAGTTTCAAGATCTTAAGCTTGGTATCACTAACTACAGCCACAGCCGTGCTTCCCGTGAATTTATGGAACTATTCAAGCAAACCGATGCGTTTGTCATTAGCCGTTACTATAGCGATCGCCAAGATATGCTTGCTGATTTAGCAAAAGGTTCACTGACTGTTGGCATCACGATTCCGCCAGAATTTGATGATGATATTGCTCGCAGACGCTCAGTAGAAGTACAGGCACTGTATGATGCCGTTGATGCCAACACCGCAACTATTGCTTCCAACTACATTAGTCAATTGGTTTCTGACTATAACACACGTCAGTCAAACAACGCACCGCAACTATCTAAATCCTTGCGTCAAAGAGTCATCGGTTCTGGCTATGCTACCAACAACTCCCTCACTCAAGAATCAACAACCAACAACCACCAACCACCAATCAACAACCAACAATCAACAACCAACAATCAACAACCACCAACCAACAAACAAGTCCAAATTCAGACAACAGTGTTCTACAATCCGGGGCTAGAACCGACTTGGTTCATTGTGTCAGGTGTATTTGGAATTTTACTTACGGTGATCGGTTCCCAAGCTGCCGCATCATTGGTAGTGCGAGAAAAAGAAGCAGGGACTATCGAGCAGTTAGTCATGACTCCAGCCTCAGATACAGAGGTGATCCTGGCTAAGGTTTGTCCACTACTGATTATGCTTACCGTTGACGTTTTTATTGCTCTTAGTGTAGCAAGGCTGATCTTTGATCTACCATTCCGGGGTAATTTACTATTGCTGATCATAATTGCCATGCTTTACTTCTTGGTGGGAATTAGCATCGGCATTCTGATTGCTTCTTACTCCAAAAGCGAGCAACAGACACAATTGACAGCTTTCTTTATCAATCCGCCCTTAGTTCTT
Source organism: uncultured Scytonema sp. (assembly GCA_937873135.1). GTDB lineage: Bacteria > Cyanobacteriota > Cyanobacteriia > Cyanobacteriales > Nostocaceae > Rhizonema. The sequence continues at coordinate 8,121 of CALMVQ010000326.1, forward strand.
TTATCTGGAGCCACCACTCCAATCTCCTCTATGCCCACCTTTATGCAATGCTTGACTTATCTCGACCCCTTGCGTTATTTTATCGAGGTCTGTCGCGGGATTTTGCTGAAGGGAGTTGGTATGGAGACTATATGGCCTCAGGTACTGATTCTACTTGTGTTCGCTATAGTACTCATAACCCTTAGTGTCCGTCAGTTCCGCCGTCAGTTAAGCTGAAATCTATTCCATCAACACTGTAACCCACCCACTGTCAGTAGTTAAACCCATTCTATCGGCTGTATCTTTCGGTAAAAGCCAATGAACGGCGACACGAAGGCACTATTTTTACTTCCTGTCGCCTATTGTTGTACTACACTCTAGCTGTGTGGTGATCGCTTATTGTATTAATACTCAATCGCAAACTGTCAGAAACCTACGTAAAAACAAGGTACCGATGCCGCTACATTTTTCAAGCGCCAAAAACAGACAAAATACTCTAACTTAACTAATCCTTATCACTCTATTAACTCTAGGTTTGTGATGAAAATTTAACATATGATTACAACTTCAACTACATACTCATGAAAAAAACGAAGTTTTTAACTTTCCTAATACCTTTTGCTGCTGCATGTTTGACTGCTGTCTTAGTTGCATTTTTCTCTACTCCTGCACCTGCTCAAACCTCCGTGCATCTAACGATGGGTAATCCCAGCAATGCAAGCACTTCCAGTACGAGTAACTACCTATTAGTGAAGTCGCAATACGCAACTTCACACCATTGTAGTAGAGGTATTCCGAACTGGGTGAGTTGGCAATTGAATTCGTCTTGGCTTGGCAGCGCACCCCGTCAAGACAATTTCCGTGCTGATACCACATTACCTTTAGGCTGTTATCAAGTAAGTAGTTCTGATTACACTGGTAGTGGATTCGACAGAGGACACATGACACCCTCTGGAGATAGAACAAACACGATTGAGAACAATTCTGCAACATTTTTAATGACGAACATACTCCCCCAAGCACCTGATAACAATCAGGGACCTTGGGCAGACTTGGAAGATTATGCTAGAGAACTCGTAGGACAGGGGAGAGAGCTATACATTATATCCGGCAATTACGGCTCTGGCGGTACTGGCTCTAATGGTGGAGCTACCACAATTTCAAGTGGTAGAGTTACAGTACCAGACAGAGTTTGGAAGGCTATTATAGTTTTGGCTCAACCAGGTCTCGGAGTGAGTGGTGTTAGTACTAGTACACGGGTAATTGCTGTTGACATGCCCAATGACCAAGGGATTCGCAACAATGCCTGGCGATCATATAGAGTTAGTGTAGACACCATTGAAGCTAGAACAGGTTACAACTTGTTCTCTAATGTTCCTGACTCAATTGAAAACACAATTGAGGCTAGAGTTGATAATCAGTAACACTTAATAGCGTTCCAAATATTTACCCATCTTAATATGAGATGGGTAAATATTCTGATTCAAGACCATCGCCCTTACGGAGTGTGACTTGGATTCCGCATAGCGGTACTAGGTTTCTACTAACTTGGTTGCAACTCCTGCTAAATTGCCTTCCTCGGTTTTACCAACGATGTATACATCAATAGCTCTTTTGCCAATACGATAAACTTGGACATTTCTGAGATTATTTTCAATTATCTCTAATAAGTTTTTATACTTGCCTACATTTTCTTTTTGTTTGTCATCATGCCATTCTTGCTCATAAGCAAGATTTTTAAACAAATCCGGTAAATCAACTGTTTCTACAGGTGAGTTTTGGGGATGACCTGTTAACTCTAACATTTTTTCTTGAGTTAAAGTTCCCTTAACATCTGACCACACAAAAGGTTCAAAAGGATGTTCCGATTCACTCGGCATATATAAGCCATTAGCAGCGTCTTTAAGTTTTGCGGTAATCTCTACATAACTCATTTGCTCACTCCAATATGTCTTTGCTACCTATCTTCTCACGCTCAACCTTCAGTTAAGGGAGATCCATAAAAATAAATCGCGACTCCGTCAAACTAGAACGAGAGTCGTAGTCACGAAGCTCTGTTCTCCGGAGAGTACTCTACGAATGAGACGCAAGCGTGAAGTCTGCCGGGAGATATTCCCAAGAGTGATCGCATTATTCCACAAGGGTTGTCTGTAACAACTTCTCACTTGTTACGAAGGTTTACTCGTTTTTTATAGCTTAATGCGTCCCCCAAAACGTTTTGGGGCATGAAATTGGGCAGGGGATAATAGCTCGATATGTTTGTAATTCCTGGCAAGTTACCTTCAAAAAACTTGATTTACTGCTACTGAAACACAGCTTTTTTGACTATACTGTAGTGAAATGTCAATTTCATATAGATAAGGGTCTTCAGACCATCTTGCCGGAAATTACAGGGCTCTCGGCTCAATACCTTTATGTTCCGATATTAAGGGAAAAGGGCATTCTATGTTTAGATATCAAGCAGCCGCTAAACAGATGATTCAACAAAAATCCCCTACATTCCCTCATGCCCTAAAACAAATCGGAGCCACTGTTGTTTTGGCGCTCAGCTACTATGAAATGGCTGAAATTTCACGTCATCTTGCCTCCACACCTGAGGCTGTGACGCCAGTTTGGCCCCCGGATGGAATTGCGGCTGGGGCTGTTCTGTTGTTTGGTAACTGGATCGGGTACGGTGTTTTGCTGGGTTCATTTCTCGCCAACTTCTGGGCGTTCCGAGATCCAACAAGTTTCTTATCCTTAGTGATTTCAACGTTGCCAGTTGTGGGAATTGCGATCGGCACAACCCTGGGGACTATATTGGGTGCCTTCCTGCTGCGGAAAACTACCAACCATCGCTATCCCTTAGAACGTGTCACCGACGTGTTCAAATTTTTGATTTTAACCGGCATGGTGGGACCGAACGTCAATGCAACTGTTGGAGTGGCTTGCTTAGTGTTGAGTGGTAAAGTTCCCTCTTCAGCGTGTGGGGGAGTTTGGTTAACCTGGTGGATTTCTAATGTTTCGGGAATTTTTATCGTCACCCCAATTCTGCTTAGTTGGGGGCAATTCATTCAAAAAAAACGACATCCAATCTGGCAATGGTTATCCCTCAGTTCAACGTCAAAGGATTGTGAAAATCTCTCTCATATTCGACACTCCCCAGTAAACTCAAGCCGTTTAAGATTCTGGTTAATTGTAGTAGAGCCAGTGCTCCTCACAGGGTTGGTCATTGTCATCGGCAAAGTTGCTTTTGGTAAGGGATATCACCTGGAGTATATGTTGATTCCGATGTTGATTTGGTCTGCCTTTCGACTGGGGCAATCGGGTGCAACGCTGTTAACTTTTATTGTGGCTGCGATCGCTGTGATCGCAACCGTCAATGGCAAAGGTGGTTTTGTGAGTAAGGATCTCAACCAATCTTTGATCCAACTGCAATCGTTTATTGGCGTGATTACACTCACCATTCTTGTGCTGACAGCGACGATCGCAGAACGAACACAAGCAGAAACCAAGCTGCGTTTAGCTTTTGCCGAATTAGCCAGAACCAATGAAACTCTGGAAGTTCGAGTTCAGCAGAGAACTGAAGAATTGAATGAAAAGAATACGACTCTGAATCAAACCCTACAAACGCTTAAACAAACTCAATTACAGATGCTTCACAGTGAAAAAATGTCTGCATTGGGACAGATGGTAGCAGGGGTTGCCCATGAAATCAATAACCCGATTAATTTCATTGATGGCAACTTAACTTATCTTTCTGAGTATATCCAAGATCTGCTGAGAGCATTGCAAGCTTACCAACAGTACTATCCAAATCCACCTCAAGCCTTGCACGCAGAATTGGATAAACTTGAATTGGACTTTTTACGGGAAGATCTGACCAAGATTCTTGAGTCCATGACAATCGGTACCGAGCGCATCTGTACTATTGTGTTATCGCTGCGCAACTTCTCGCGCTTGGATGAAGCAGAATTGAAAGCGGTAGACATTCATCAAGGGATTGATAGTACCTTGGTGATTTTGCAACATCGATTGCAAGCGACAGCTGCTCGCCCTGAGATCCAGGTTATTAAAGAGTATGATCAGTTACCACTGATTGAATGTGATGCTGGCTCCCTTAATCAAGTGTTTATGAATCTTTTGAGCAATGCTATTGATGCATTACTTGAATCTAATCAGGGGCGTTCGTTCCAAGATATTTTCGCCAACCCCAATACCATCTTGATTCAGACTCGTAGAATCGATACAAACCAAGTGATGATTATGATTTCTGACAATGGAACAGGCATTCCAGAAGAAATTAGCTCTAAACTATTTGATCCTTTCTTCACCACCAAACCCGTTGGCAAAGGCACTGGCTTGGGTTTGTTTATGAGCTATCAAATTGTGACTGAGAAGCATGGCGGTAATCTTTGGTGTGACTCCACACTGGGGCAAGGTACAAAGTTTGTGATTGAGATTCCTACAAAATCCTCCCAATCAACCTTAACTGAACCGTATTGACATCAGAAGTAGAAGCGATCGCACCCCTGATAAAAAGAAAATCAGACTACTATCGAAAAATTATTTTCAATTTTCCCGGATGACATTCAAGCACAAGCGAAGTCTGTATGTGGTTAAAGACAAACGAGTTTCCAAAGGAACAATTGCTTCTAGAGTAAAGCTTAAGGTGGGTGGGCATGGCACAACTTGTCGTTAGACATCGCACCCTAACCAGAATACTTAGATTGTTAAAGCTTTGCGTGATTTATCTAGACATCTAGATTTGACTTAAAGAAAATAAATTGTAATTTTTTCTCTATATGAGAGAGAAACTTTAAGTGTTCTTAAATGACTTTTGGGATGTAGATATTTCTTTGTTTTAATTGTCGAAGAAAGCTTTTACTAAAGGTATTGTACTTGAAAAAAATCACTAATATTGTATTTTTTTGAAGTATTTACATATAAAACACGTTAAATTATGAATAATCAAATACTCGTGCAAGCATTGCTCTCTCTTCCTAACGATGCACAAGAATCTATTGTAGACAAACTTTTTGTGCCAAACTTCCTGAATTCACTTGGTTTTAGTTTAATGGAAACCGTTCCTAAGTTTGCCACTGGGAATGGTAGCGATACGGTTGATTATGCTGCTCGTCATAATACTGAAGATGATATTTTTATAAGTTCTAAATCTAATCCTTATCTCCTTCTGGAAATCAAGGGTAGGGATGTTAATCTGAGCGAAGGTACAGCACAATATAAATTAGCAGTCGAGCAAATCAAGCGTTACCTACTTTCTCAAAATTGTCAAACTGTCAAATGGGGTATTATTACTAATTCAAAGCATATACAATTATTTAGAAAGCATGGTAAAATTATACATCCAGCTTCAGCCTGCCTTGCAATTGACCTTAATAATCTTAATAAAATAGTTAAAGATATTCGACAGAAAATCGATCTGACAACCAGAGCATTGACAGTAGCTATATATAATAATAAAGGTGGAGTAGGAAAAACAACTACTACAGTGAATCTAGCTGCTGCTTTAACACTGATAGGTAAAAAAACTCTCATTGTGGACTTTGATGTAAATCAACAAGACTTGACACATTCATTAGGAATTAAACCGACTAAGAATACATTTTTTTTATGTCTAGAAGAGAAAAAGAATACAACTATTCTTAAAGACGCAATACATTCATATATATTGCAAGTTAAAGATAAGAGGTTAATATTTGACATTATTCCTGCTGATGAAAAGTTATTTGAAACAGATGAACATGAACTACGTCAAATATTTAAAATCCCTAGACTTAGTCAAATATTAAACAATTTAAAATCAGAATATGATTATATACTAATTGATTCACCACCCAATTGGCGATTTATGAGTCAAAGTGCTATATATGCTGCTGATGTAGTGCTAATTCCTACTAAGCATAACAACATCTTTTCTTTAGAAAATGCAGCTATAGCAATCAAAAAGTTGATTCCTCAAGTTCAACAATTTAGAAAAGATAGTGGACCTATTGCACTCCCTATTTTCTTTAATGGGGAAAAAATGACAGAAGCACAGGAGTCTACTACACACCAGGCAATAGATAACATTATAGAACAGGCAGGGAAAGATAAAGACAACAAGTTTGATTTACTTCCTTATTTTTATCCCCGTTCTACCCAAAATAGAAAAGATCGTCATATTTTTGAACTACCAAGCTATGCTCATATAGCTAACGCAGCTTTTTCTCACCTACCTGCTGCGTACAAAAATAAAATAGCCCGTGATTACTATTTAGCTTTAGTGAAGGAGTATTTTTTACAATGAGCAACTTAAATGATATCGGAAACTTGATGCATTTGTATATGAATGAAGTTAAACTCGGTAAGCGAATAGATGCTCCTGAGTTTTTAATTAAAGCTACAGCAAAAATCCTTAACAAGTCAGGTAGCCGTAACTGGATTCCTGTTATTGTTCAAGAAATTGGTGAGGATCAGTACGAAGTTATTGGTAACTCATTTATCTACGCTGTTGCAGAAGAAGCTGGTTTAGATAAAATCTGGTGTATTATTGCTGACTCTAGTGATGAAACTACTGAATTGACCAAAGTTCTCTCAGGTGAGAGCGCACCTAAAATTAATCTCTCTACGGCCACAAGAGATGAAATTAAAGCTGCACTTCAGTATTTAATTGAAAAGCCAGATAGTGTTCTTAAAAGTGTCAAAATTTTGGTGGCTACAAACCGTATTGATGAAGCGCCTCGTCAATATTGGAAGACGTTAGAGCCAATTACAAAACTCAAGTGTGGCATTACCAAAGGTATTAAGCTAAATGCGTTGAATGAGGTTTTTTACTTAACTCCTCAAGCACTACCTGAAGTTATCAAAGACTCCACTACCTTGAACACACTGACTATTGCAGAACTGAAAGCAATGGCTAAAAAGCGTGGAATATCGGGCTATAGTAAGAAAAAAAAGAACGAATTAGTCGAGTTACTGAGTCAGTAACATAAAAGTGCTGATTTTTATAGCAGATTTCGTTTGAGTCAAATACAAAACGCCCTCACCCCGCCCTAACGGGCACCCCTCACACACGCGCTTGAGAGAGGGGCTTTCAAAGAGAGGGCGATGTATGGTATTCAACTGAGAATTGCTATGATTGTGATCGCCACTGTGACAACAGGCAAGTAATCCTAACTCTTTCGGTGAAAGCAGTTCCCACCCACGACTTATACCAATTCGTAATTCTAAAAGGTTCGTAGTTGCGCTTTAGCGCTCTCATAATGTTAAGAGCGCTGAAGCGCAACTACGAGCCGATCTTTTATTTAGGGTTTGCTGAATAAGTCTCTAAAGCAAATATAGAAGACGCACACCATGCAAAATGGTTGTTTCATCGCTCAGGTTTCAAATTTATCCAGCGATCGCCAAAAGCGATTGTGCAAGGGTTTTGAGACTAGAGATGTTATAACGAAAGCACTTGCTTGGTGGAAAAAGACTTGAACCCTTTATCTGGACTTCCTTACACTTTTGCATTCAAGGTCAGATTCCCTCCATTGCCCTGACCTTGGGTGAGCGTCTGGATTTGACTGCTAGTTGATGTTCCGTCTCCAGCGATCGCAATTGTCTTTGCACTAATAGCAATATCGCCGCCATTTCCAGTAGCTGAATTAGTACTCTGGGATAAAATCGGGCTTCGGTTGGCAAGGGTTACTGCATCACTGGCTTGAATTTGAATATCACCCGCTTTCGTTGCACCTTGTGTAGCCGTTGCAATTATAGAACGGTTATCCAGACTAAGCTGGTTCGCATTAATCGAAATCGCTCCTCCATCCAAACCAAAGAGAGATGAACCATTTAGCCCGATCTGTCCACCTACAAGCTTAATGACACTATCTCCGCTTGTCTTAACAAAGGCTCCATTGGTCAATGTAATGGGTGAGCGCCTTGCAGTTTCAGGCAAACTGAAGTCTAATGAAGAGCCATTAACTTGAAGCCCAACCGTTGTATCTCCCCCCACTGCTCCCAGTTGTACTCGTCCATTGGGTGCAAACAAAGCACTACCATCCAAGGCAATGTCACCACCAATCAGTGACAGGCTACTACCAGAGCCAACACTCAACCCATCAACAGCACTGCCCTGCTCGTCCCGACTCACTGCAAAGCTGGTGATGCGTCCGGGTTGAGTGCCAAACTGCAAGCCGATGGGTACATTGATGGTTAATAAAGGTGGCGCTTGGGGATTGGTGGCACTAAATTCTATTCCCTGAGGGAAGACAAAGCTATTTGCTGTCGTTCCCAAGAATGAACCACGCACATCTAACCGGGCATTAGGACCAAATACAATACCGTTGGGGTTAAGCAAAAACAGATTTGCGCTCCCCTCAACTCCCAAAGTCCCCAGAATATTTGAGACTTGCCCACCTGTCACTCGCGTTAGAATATTTTGTATCCCTGAGGAGTTGACAAAATACACGCGTTGCCCATTACTCACATTAAACTGACTAAAACTGTGGAAGAGGTTGCTACCTCGTTGGGCACCGCCTTCAATGCGGTCAGCTGCTGTACCGTTGAAAAGGACGTTAGGCGTGAGGCGGGAACCTTCTGTCCCAAGGGTGCGATCGCTAACTATCTGAGCTTGAGCGCAATTTGCACTGCCAACACTAGCAGCAGCAATCACAATCCCGAATAACCAACCCCAACGAGTACTCATAGCAAACATTGCGCTCCTCAACTTTTTATAGCGTCTGTATTATTACTGAGTAAACCACAAATATTGACACGCACATGTAAAGACTTTGTCCGATCGCGTCTCTACATTTATTTTTTGTTCTTATTGCTCACCTTACTTACGAATTCTCGTTTTTTGAACGACTCAGACCATTAGTCTATTGGAAACGAAGCAGGCGCATCCAGTTTTCCTGTTGTGAACCTAAGATTCGAGAAATCAGATCCCCGACAACTTTTACGAAGTCGGGGATCTACAAGGAGTTAGAACTGATGTCACTCGCAATTTCGGCATTTAACAAAAAATCAAGCTTGTTCACATGCTTTAATTAAACTCTCAACAATTTCAATTACCATGCTCTTGTCCATCCCGGTGACATCACCGTGTTAGCATTAACCCAACTAACAAGCAAGCCCAAGCCAGCCTAAGAGTTTGTCAAATGTTGCCCAATGGTTATAAGGATATTCACTTATTTCGCTTTGATAACAGGATAGGGAACGTCTATGAATATTCAGCTTGTCGAATCTTTAGCCAATGCAATCAAAGCTTTGTCTCCTGAAGAACGAGAGTTATTAAACAAAAAATTAACACATCAATCGAATTGGCAAAACTTACGTTCAACAATTTTAGCCAATGCTCAAGCCATTCAGCAACGGCGTAGTGGTCAACCCTTTGAACCAGATACTGATGAAATCGTTCATCATATGCGAGAAGAAAGAGATCAAGAATTGATGGCAGGTTGGTTTCCTAATAAAGAACAATCATGACTATACAATTGATTTGTGTGGATGCTAATTTCGTAGTTAAGTTAATCAACAGTCCTTCAGAAACATCACCCTATCTAACATTATGGGATAAATGAGAGCAAACCCAAACCAAGATTATTGCTCCCACCCTCTTATATTACGAAGTTACGAATGTATTTTATCGAATGAACCTGGCAATTCAATGAGTAATACACTTGCCATCGCCGCCGTCACTGCGGTACTGAAATACTTAATCGAAAACGGTTTAGTCACTGATGCGATCGCAACTAGTGTTGGCGATGTGGTTGTGACTGCCCTGCCGCCAGATCGCATTTCCGTGGAAACGGACGAACGTGCTCAGATTAATGTGTATCTCTATCTGATTACGCCAAATCGCAATGTAGACTGGGTGTCTCAGGAACTGCGGCAGCGTCACCCTCAATCAACAGGAGCAAATCCACCCCTGTCTCTAGATCTTCACTACTTAATAACAGCCTACGGAGCGAAAGATTTTCAAGCAGAAATCTTGCTTGGATATGCAATGCAGTTGTTGCATGAAATCCCGGTTCTGACAAGTGATATCATTTATACTGCTTTAAAAAATACCAATACGAATAGTATCTTATCTCAAGCTTTGGCAACAGTGTCTATCTCAGAGCTAGCTGAGCAAATAGGGCAGATCAAAATTTACCCAGAGTTTTTTAACATGGAAGAGACATCAAAGCTTTGGTCAACACTACAAACACACTACCGTCCGTCAGCTGCTTATCAGGCATCAATGGTACTCATCGACAGTCGTAAATTGAAATAAAAGTAGTTAAGAACACTTCTTTTACTACAATTCAAACTCCTGCAATCATCTGATAGAACAAATGTACTATTTGGGTAGAGATGCGATCAGGTGGCGACTGCACAAGAATATTGTCAGCGAGGGTTGAGATCGTAGATATTGCTTAATCCCTACGCTACAATGAAGACCATCATGTAGCCAATCAGTCTGCTGACTCAAATGCACTCTACATTGTCTGGGAAACGGGTCACAATGATTGTATTAGTGTACCTGAGCACAATTATGAACAGCCAACAAGAAATATAGTACAAGCAGTCACTTTATTGTATAATTCTGGTGCTTGTAAGATTCTAGTACCTATAAGCTGAATCGACGCAGGTTAAATTAACTGATGGGAGGCTTGGGGAGCGCTCATATCTGATCGCCCGCTCTTTCTGAAGTCAACATTTTTGTCAATGTAAAAGTATCAGAATATACAGGGAAGAGGTAAAGTATGTCTATAGTCAGAGAGTATGCAGGTCATGTCTTAATTGGAACACCACTCGAAAGTCCGGCGCGTGGATTGCGAGGGATGTTACAGTTACCACAGCTATGGAAGACTCCAGAACTGAAAGAAGTTTTTGTAGAACCAACCCGAATCGATCAAGTCATGGATCGGGTTATACGAGACCCCATGAATTGTATAGACGTCGGCTGTCATCTTGGCGCAATGATCAATAGAATTAAACGACTCTCGCCACACGGAAAGCATATAGCTATAGAGCCACTTCCCCATAAGGCAAATTGGCTGAAACGAAAATATCCAGATATAGAAGTTCACCAAATGGCATTAGGCGACACAACAGGTGAAGTAGAGTTTTACTATCAGCCAACCCGTTCTGCTTACAGTGGACTTCGTTTGAATGGATCGGGTGATGAAAAATTTGAACTCATTCGTGTTAAATGTATGCCGCTTGATGATCTTGTGCCAAGCGATCGCCAAATTGGCTATATCAAAATTACTGTTGAGGGTGCAGAACTATCTGTACTTCGTGGGAGTCAGAAAATGTTGGAGCGTTCTCATCCTACTATACTGCTGGACTGTATCAGTAAAGAGTTAGAAGTGTTTGGCGTTGTTCCTAAAGACATCTATGACTTTTTAGTACACGAGCATAATTACTCGATATTTTTGCTGAAGGATTTCCTTAATAACGGAAATCCTTTGTCATACGAGTCTTTTTTCCAGGCAATGCAATATCCGTTTCAAGCTTTTAGATTCGTTGCAGTTTACAAGTCAATGTGATCGAGCGTGAAAGCCCACGAAAAGCAGGGAACCCTATAACTGCTGCGATGAGGGGAGGTCAGACTAAACAAAGGGTGCAAGTCTAATCTAAGACACTCTCCTATGAATTTAGAAGCTCCCACCACATCCGATACTTCGGATTAATGGTGGGTAGTTCACTACTGGTGATAAGTCGGAAAATCAGTGTAGCCTTCTTTGTCAAACGAATACCAAATGTCCATTTCGGGTAGTGCATTTAGAGCCCAGCCATTGGCAAAACGCTCGACCAAATCCGGATTGCTGATCAAAGGTCGCCCAAAGGCAATCAAGTCAGCAGTACCATCCTTGATTGCAGCTTCGGCAGTTTCTTGTGTATAACCACAATTACCTATGAGTGGACCTGTAAATACCTCACGAAAGTTAGCCAACGTCATAGGTTCTCCCAACTCGTGAAAGCCGAAAGCTAAACCATCTAGCAAATGTAGGTAAGCCAGACCAAAAGCATCTAGCTGCTTTGCAACGTAAGAAAAGGTTTCACGGAAATCAGGCGAACCCATATCGTTATAGATACCATTTGGTGACAACCGCACTCCTACTCGGTTAGCCGGCAATACAGTTGTGATCGCCTCAACAATTTCTTTAAGAAAACGATAGCGATTTTCTAGGCTCCCACCATACTGATCTGTTCGATGGTTCGTCTTAGATTGCAGAAACTCATCGATCAAATAGCCATTGGCTCCATGAATTTCCACCCCATCAAAACCAGCTTCTTTTGCTCGAAGAGCCGCCTGACGATAATCCTCAACAACCAAAGGCACCTCGTTCGTCTCTAAGGCTCGGGGAGTTTCGTAGAGTTGTTTGCCGGTGTCTGTGTGAATGTACTCTTCATTCGGCTTAATGGCACTAGGAGCAACTGGCAATTGGCTATTTTCGTGATAACTACTGTGAGAAGCTCTTCCACAATGCCAAAGCTGGAGAAAAATCGGCGTTCCTTGAGCATGAACTGTATCTACAACCTGTTTCCACGCTTGAACTTGTTCGAGAGTGTAAATACCAGGGGTATGTTGCCAACCAATAGCCTGTGTGGACATTGCGGTAGCCTCGGTGATAATCAAACCAACCGTTGCCCGTTGAGCATAATACTCTGCCATCAGGGCGTTGGGTATGCGTTCTGAGCCTGCCCGAGATCGAGTCATGGGAGCCATCACGACTCGGTTTTTGAGCTTCAAGCCTCGCAAATCAAAAGGGCTAAGCAGATCTGTTGATACCGTTTGAGTCGTCATTCGTTTATCCTCTATCTAAAAGCAATTACAAACTTCACACGAAAGCTATTTTAAGGAGCGAGGCAATTTTTCGCCATTTATCCAAATAACAACGTTAGAATTGTAGCCTCTTAGCTACAAAGTTATTCATAGCTTGCGAGTAGCACTCGGTAGAACTTGAAGCAGTGCCGTTTTTTATAGCGTTTCTCGTTTGAATCAAATACGCTCATGCCCTCAAGAGCGCCCTGACGGGCATCCCTCTCCCAAGTTTGGGAGAGGGGCATTCTGGAGACGGAGAGATTGTATGGTACCCAATTGAGAAACGCTAAATTCTGGCATCTAATTTTAAACAAAGTTAGCTAAATCCAACCTTTGATCTCAGTATCTGTCAGTGTTCTTTCTAACTTAATACATTCACTTTGAGCGGCACTGAGTATATGTCTCATCATCACTGGAGATTCTGCCTCTGCTGCTCCAAAGGCAGCATTTAAGGCGATATTGCGGATATTTCCACCGGCTAGATTGAGTTGAGCCAGCTTCTGAAAGTCTAAATCTTGAGTTGGTGTTTGTTTGGGGAAAATGCGTCGCCAGATTTCTGCTCGCGATTTAGAATCGGGGAAGGGAAATGTGATCACAAATCGAAGGCGGCGTAGGAAAGCTTGATCCAGAGAACTTTTCAAGTTGGTAGTCAAAATTGCCAAACCCTGGTAAGCTTCCATCCGCTGAAGCAAATAGCCGACTTCAACATTGGCATGGCGATCGCGGCTATCTTTAACTTCTGAGCGTTTGCCAAATAAAGCATCGGCTTCATCAAATAGTAGAATCACACCTCCAGCTTCAGCAGCATCAAAGATCTGCCGCAGATTCTTCTCGGTTTCCCCGATGTATTTACTCACCACTGCACTTAGATCAATACGGTAGAGATCTAGGCGCAATTCTTTGGCGAGAATCTCTGCTGCCATTGTTTTACCAGTGCCGGAAGTTCCAGCAAACAAAGCAGCAATACCCAAACCACGACTCCCCTGACTGGCAAATCCCCACTGCAAATAAACTTTAGCCCGTTGTCGGACATGAGTTGCAATATCGTGCAGAATTTGACGCTGCGGTTCTGGTAGCACGAAGTCATCCCAAGTGGCAGTTGAGTGAATGCGTTGGGCTAGATCGTCTAAGCGGGGACGTGCCATTGTCCGACAAATATCCCACAATCGATCAGGGATGGCAGTCTCGTTTCCTCGATCTTTTGAGGAATCCTGTTTCACTGCCAAACAAGCAGATTGAATTGCCAGAGTACTGAGGTTGAACTGAAAGACTAATGTCTCCAAATACCCATCAATATCAATGTTTGCACTGCCAAGAGTCTTGTGCCAGAGGTTTTTCTGTTCAATAGTAGTAAGTTTTGATACCTCGAAGGTGATCAGAGGGTGGCGTGGTGACAGCAGGCGTTGTTCTGTGGAGATAATTAACGGGGTGCTGGTATTCTGAATCCATTGTAAAGTTGCAGCCTTAAGCGCTGGTTCGGCTGAGTCTAACTGCTCGCAATCCAGCAAGAGAGCGCTATTCGTTAAGGCGACTTCCCGTTCCCACCTCCGCATTAAGTAATGGAAGTCAGTGAGATCTGTTGGTAGGCTGCGTGCAGACATGACTTTCAGCGATCGCCCCACTAGTGTACATCCTGCAGTTGCGATCGCCCACTTCTCTGCAACTTCCATACCACATAATTGTACGACGGGTAAAGTGATTGGTTGTGACCAAGTGGTAGCCAGTTGTTCTGCTAAATGCTGGTGCGAAGGTTGTAGGGGTGTGTTGCGATCTGCAAGCGGCTGCATCAAGTGGATGAGGCGATCATCTTGATACGGTAACCCTAGCAAATAGAGCAAGATACTATTGTCTATCTGTAAGCGACACCGTGTCAGTTCCTGTCCAGTTGCAACTTGCAGCAATTGCCAATATTGTAAGGGAGCAGTAGGTAAGGCAGCATTCCACTCAGCATCTGAGAACAGGCTCATAGCTAAGTTGAAAGTTGGATAAGTTAAATGCTCATCTTCTTGAACTTGAGCACAAACTTGAGCAAAGTAAGGCAAGACAGCCTGAGCAACGCATAATAACAAGATTTCGCGCTCAAAAGGAGACAGGTGGAACGTGGTACAGAGATGTTCCAAGCTTGGAGGGCTGATTGTAGTCGCCATCTCAGTCAAGGCAGATGGAATATCGGTATGCTGCTGTTTTTGGCGATCGCTATAATCTTCAACAGCTTGCTCGACTGCAGACAAGGCTGTCTGTAGATGGTTAGTGTTGGCTTTGTACCAAGGAGTTGTGGGTGTGCGGTTCATCTTGAAAGCAGCAAGCAAAGGCAATCAATTCCTAATACTAATCTTTAGAAGCGCTATGAAAAATTGACTAAAGTCTAGTACTGTTCCTTTAAAAAACAAAAGAGAATCAATTCATCCGAAAAAAGACTTTGAATTTCATTATATTTACTACCTACAAGTTGGTGTAGGGGAGGGTTTGACAAGAGATTCTCTCTATTCACATCTTATGTACATTCAACCCGCCTGTACATAAGAATTGTGTAGGGGAGGGTTTGACAAGAGATTCTCTCTATTCACGTCTTATGTACATTCAACCCGCCTGTACATAAGAATTGGTGTAGGGGAGGGTTTGACAAGAGATTCTCTCTATTCACATCTTATGTACATTCAACCCGCCTGTACATAAGAATTGACTCTACCTTTGGTTAATAGTTTTCTATATTTAAGCTGTGGTAGCTTCATTACATAACGGTAAAGTTAAGAATTTAAGTTGCAGTTTTAGGGTATTAAAGTTATGCAAGAAATTATTCAAGAAATTACACGATTCTTTGGAAACTTATTCAGTACTACTATCAATCGCTTAACCTATGATGCGACGAACGCTGCTGAGCAAAAAGTGAGAGACACCGTCAATCGGCAGTTTGAACAACAAAAACCCAAGCCACACCAGGAAGACGAACACAATTGATCAACTACTAGCGGATTCAAATTACACCAAAGTTAAACGTTAGTCTATAGCGGTTTGCGATTTTGTGAGGTACATCGGCTAGGAGCGAACGGCTTTCCTCACCCCTACCTTCGATTCTGACAAACGCATAATTACTTTTCGCAACATTTCTATTGATATCATCCCTGTGGGACAAGCATGTACTGAGAGAACATATGGTGAGAAGCAAGACTCCCGACTTTTTAAAAAAATTGGGAGTTTAATTCTTGCAACTCTCTCAAATTAGAGAGGTTGCGATCGCAACTCCCGAGTGATCACTCTCCAGGAAGCGTATCTTTCACCTGATTGTCCTTCCTTAGATCGCTAGCATCTTCAGAAAGAGTGGGATGCACTTTAGTTTCGGCAATAGGCTTGTTTAACTCAGGGTTAGAAGGTTGTACGGAATTTTCCGCAGAGATGATTACTTCCGGTGGATGACTTATTGGCTGAGACTGACTGGATTCTTTTTCAAAATTAGATTTAGGAGCAGTCATTTCTTTCCAAGCCGCACCGAAAGCAGCTTTAGCAGCAGATCCCAGTCGAGTTCCCAAATTTGTAGCTCCCTTAACAGTAGCAGATCCCAAACGGCTACCAAGGGTTGAAGTCCCTTTTGATAGTGATTGCCAGTGCTTCTGTGCTTCTTTTTCGAGTTCCTCTGGATCTATGAGCTTTTTATTCTCAACCGTTTCACGAGCTTGACGTACCGTTTTAATATATGTCTCACGTGTCAAGTTTCCTGCTGCTTTCAATTCTGATATGATGCGTTGATTAATCGCGACAAATAATGCTTTGGTTTGGTATTTCGGATCGGTGTCTTCAGGATTTGGCGTTGGAACTTTAACCAAAGCACCAGCATTTTCAGCGGGTTGAACTTCCGTATTAATGTGCTTAGGTGAAAATACGGTTACATCCATATCTTCGATAACTGCGTCATTTTCAGGAATGTCAATACTTTCTGCAATTGTAATGACAAATTCGCCAGCCTCAATAACATCTCCAGAGTTTAAAAGATAATTTTGATTCAATTTTGTAATTTCATCGTTAACTTTGGAGCCATTTTTGCTACCAATGTCAGTATAATAAATGTCTCCATTTTGCTGAAAAAACTTACCATGTACTCGACTGATATCAGGACTATCCAAAACTATGTCGCAGTCAGGAGACCGACCTACTAAGCATACGTCTTTATGAGCTAATATTTCATCAAAGTCAAGCAAGATGACTTGAACATTTTTTTCGGAATTAAAAACTTTTACTTTCATAGCTTTTACTCTATTAACTAGTACGGGGAGTTAGGAGTAGGGGCGGGTTTAATTCAGATAACTTGTGAGTCAACTCAACGTCTTGTTAAACCCGCCCCTACAGGATTTTTGTCAAGAAGAATACATATGTGTACTGAGTTTTAAACTGTCTGGTTATTTATGCCGTGCTGGACTAGTTAAAACTTTATTTACGTAACCTAAGTTGTTAAGAGCGACATATGTGGTGTATTGGTAATTAGTATAGCAATCCGTAGAGGATTCGTAAATTTTGAGTTAAGACAGTTAACAGTTGAATATTAACAGTTAACTGTTAATATTCAACTAGCCAGACGAACTGTTAACAACTCAAATAGAATTGCTATACTTATTTTTTCACTCAAGCTTACTATTAGGGATTGGACATAAGTCGAATTTTTCTAGCGGCTCCTCACTCATGAGAATTCATGTTAATGTGTGCAACATATTTGTGAGGATTGTCCCAAGCTCTACTTGCTCCTGAGATTAAGTTTGTTTCAATCTTGAAAAACGATTTATTTTGCCTTTTTACTTGATATAATCATTATAGCGGATTTCAACTGAGTGAAATACATCCGTAAGGGCTGTTATCACTATACCGTACATAGAACGCCGTGCCTGCGAACGCCCTTATGTGGTGTGCCATCATCAAACAAAACCCGCGCTTAGGCTAGCACTCGACTAATTTACAGCTATTTTCAAGTGATTAGACCAAAGTTAAGGCAGTTTGTTTTGAAGTGAGGAGTAGGAAGTAATACCACTGCCTTGAAATTTGATCATTCGCACGCTAAAAAATTCACAAAGCTTGAAATACAAGGTTTTTGGCTATTTGGGATAGTAACCTTATTCCAGCGCTCCTTGTAGTAGACTGCATAATTTGATGAGTACAGACCTACTAAAAGAAACACTTAAAAAAGTTTGGGATTTCTCCAAGGAGAAAGTATGATTCGTAAAATTTTGTTTTTAGCTAGCCTCCCAATGATAGCAGCACCTTTTGTCTCTACGGGAGCTTCCCCTGCATCTGCTGCTCAGCAGTTAAGTGGAACACATTTATCTAGTAGTAACAATCAACCAGTACTCGTAGCTGACTACTACCGCGATCGCAACGAAAATGGGAACCGCAATCCGGACTACCGCTCTTGGTACAACAACAACTATCGCTCTTACAACGACGGTTATACCTACGATTGGTACCGCAACCGCTACCACGGTAACCGCGACCAATACTACTCCTGGTTCTACAACCGTTACAACGGCAACAGAAACGTAGGGAATCGTAATCCGGACTACCGCTCCTGGTACAACAACAACTATCGCTCTTACAACGACGGTTATACCTACGATTGGTACCGCAACCGCTACCACGGAGATCGGGACCAATACTACTCCTGGTTCTACAACCACTACAACAGGTAATATGCAGTGGTGTTGTGTGGTCGTTACATCCGCAAAAACGAGTGAAAACTCTATTTTTTAACGGAAATTATCAACGTCCGCACAACACTTCTTTTCTCACGTTTTCATCCCAAATGGACTTTGGGAAGTAGGACAACCAAGAGTGCGATCGCCGCCACGCAACTACTTCGTGGTATAGCACCTCGACAGATATCAACAGATGTTGATATCTGTTGTTGTTTTTACCCAAAAAGGAGATTGTAAGTAAAAGTTTACACCAAGGTTCATGAGACTAATGCAGAAAATTGTGTAGAGAGGCTCCGCTTTGTTGCCTCTCTACAAAAGATTTGGGTTGACGCATAATTCATTTCTGGAGACGTATACTGTTGAGATCAAGTTAAACGTGCATTAAGGAAAGATTGTGATGTTCCGCTCAAATACTTTGTGGCACGTTCCTGTGTCTCTTTTGTTGAGTAGTGGATTAGGTGTGGCTCCTGCTAAGGCACAAACAACCTATCCATTCAACGCCGACTACGACATACTAGCGACTGCTCGTGATCTGACACCAAACCTTGAACAGATTTTTCTCTCAGGCTCGAGTACGAACGCCCCGTATAGTTTAACCAAGCTGGATAGCTTGAGCTACTCCCAGACTAACTTTACTACTGGTGAATACAGCTTCAACACAGATCCAACGGCTTTCGGCTTACAGGATGTATCATCTGGCTATGTCACGTTCTCTGGAAGTGACGGCGATAAGTTGTTTGGAACCGAAAGTGGTACCGGGTTGATTGATTTCAACACTCTCACAGTTAAATCTTCTGCCACAGTCAACATTACTGGTGGGGAGGGTAGATTCAAGGGTGCTACTGGTACACTCGTCTCTTCCCAAATCCAGCCACTCAGCCTACAGGTAGGGGTTGAGTTAAAAGGACAGGCAAAGGTAAGCGGTTCTGTGAAAACAGTTTCAGAACCAGGAACCGCTACGGCGTTACTTGGTATGAGCGTGATAGGATGTGTTGGTATAATGCTGCGCCGACAGCTTGTTTGAGGGTACTTGACACAATATCAGTAGTGTTCAACACATCTGTATTGACGCTCCACTTTGTTGCGTCAATACAAAGGCGATCGCTCCACCAAGTTATTATCTGGAGGAACTTGGGGGTGGTAAGTTCATCATGATTGATTACCCAGACGAGCCGACTGCTATTGTCAAAACACTCAACCAGTTTGGTATGGATTTCTTCAAAGGTATTGCTGGGTGAAATAACCTCAACTGCCAGCTCGGGAGATTCTTGAAAAATGATGGACAATGGCTGGTTAATGAGAGCGTTGATTGCATAACTAGACAAAAAATTCGACTTTAGTCTAAGGCATTGGAGTGATGAAGGGTGAAAAATAGATAATATCATCCTCTTTAGGTTTCCAAACGCTGATGGTGAAAGAACGAGTGCAAAAACCGATCTGGCAGCCCTCAATTCAGAAGAAACAGTCTCGAATTGTACCGCCAATTGATAACCAAACAGAAGCCGACTCGTTACCGTCAGCGAAAGTCCAACCATCTCGTCTTCCTTCCAAAACCGAGAGGGATGCCATTAGAAGAAGCCTCTTTGAGAAATGGGCAGATGGAGTATCGCAGCAAGAGTCAGAAGTGGTGCCAGATGAGGTAGCATCAGCAGCAAAAGGCAAGTCGGGGATTGACATTCAAGCAAAGCTGACAATTGGTGAATCTGGAGATAAGTACGAACAGGAAGCAGACAAAGTAGCTGACCTGGTTGTCAATCAAATTAATGCATCAGTGCCACCGCAATTGCTTCAAAGCCAGAGTGAACGCGAAGCAATACCAGAACAAGACAAGCTTCAGATGAAGTCGGAGGTAGACATCATCCAGCGCGAGGAGATGCTAGAAGAGGAAGTTCTTCATCTGAAGCCGATGGTACAGCTTCAGCTTGGTGGAATGGCTGCTACGTCTGAGTTGGAAACTTCCATTCAACAGGCACGAGGTAGGGGACAGCCCCTCTCGGAAAATATCCGCCAACCAATGGAGCAGGCGTTTGGGGCTGACTTCAGTGAAGTTAAGGTTCATACGGATACTCAGTCTGACCAACTCAATCAATCTATTCAAGCTAGAGCTTTCACTACGGGACAGGATATCTTCTTTCGGCAACGGGAATACAATCCAGGCAGTAAGGGAGGGCAGGAGTTGATTGCCCATGAGTTAACCCATGTGGTGCAACAGAATGGTGCTATGGTGCAGCAAAGCTCCAATATTATTCAAAGACAAATAAAAGTAAGAGAAGAGATATATAGCAAGAACAGTCAAGTAGAACAAATCTGGAATGGAGTAAGTACTGACCCAGATTTTTCAAAGCTTAACTCAAATGAGAGAAATGAAGTTAAAAAAATATTGGAAACATGGGTCACAGCACCTGCAAATTCTAATATTCCATTCAGGGCAAGCGAAAATAGAAAATATGATCGTTTTGAAGATTTGGCAAAAGCTCTAGTAGGTGAAGTCCAATCATTAGAAATGAAAAAAGCAGAAACGAACTCAGCAAAAAAGGTATGGGAAGATGAGGAAATTAAGAAAAAATTGAATAATCTTATGAAGAAGCTCAAAGTAGCTTTCAACATAGAAGATAAACCGGGGAGATACGCATATCACTATTCATCCGCAACGGAAATCTTCCTAGGACGTATGCGATCTCTGAAGCAAGCAGTCAACAGTTGGTCGGAAAGCACAGGTATAGAGCAAACAATTTCTATAATATTGGATGTCGCACTTGATGTCAGACCTCAAGTTAAAGAATTGATTCAAGAAAAGTCTCAAACCGAGGACCAAACGAAGAAAAAGGAGTATGAAAGTAACTTTTATCAAGTACTTTCGGACAAACAAAACGAAGCAAGAGGAACTCACTGGAATCCAAACGAAGCTGCACAATGGACAAAAGATGCAAGAACAAAAGGATCACCATTGTCAGCCGGTCCATCAGCGACAACAGGACAGGCTCTTAAAATGGTCAGGGCAATTAATGCAACACCTGAGGAAATGCGAGCGGTAGCGGAAGCTGCATTTGCATTCTGGAACTTGAAAGCATTTAGGCATAAATCAGGTATACACACACTGGAAGAAGTAACAACTGTTTTATCGTTTCATGAAGAACAGAGTGCATTAGAGCGAAAATATCATAAGGAGCAATAACAAGAGGGAAACGCGAAGCAGTTGTAACACTGCAGCAATGCTATTTGCGCTCTTTGAGATTATATATCACGTGCGATCACTCCAGTGAGTTCCATTCATGCGCTCGCGTGGAAATTGGTTGAGTGATGAACACGGTGATCGCGTTGAATTCGGTGATGTGCGATAGCTTTGCACGCCTTATGCCCGACTCTGGCTCCGTCAGAGTCTAGCCAGTCAGCCCTCGTACATGCTAAACTCAGGACACATCGCATCCCACATCCCGCTGGAGCCATGACCCCCGCAATAGTCCAAAAACTCACCCTGGAAGAGTTTCTGAAGCTCCCAGAAACTGAGCCTAGTCTAGAATACATCAACGGCGAGATTATCCAAAAGCCAATGCCGAAAGGGAGACACAGCCGCTTGCAGGGTAAACTTTGTGCTGCTGTAAATCAAGTCACTGAAGAGCAGAAAATTGCCTATGCCTTTCCCGAATTGAGGTGTAGCTTTGGGGGACGCTCAATCGTACCGGATGTAGCAGTATTTCAGTGGAGTCGCATCCCCTTCACCATTGATGATGAAGTTCCCGATAACTTTGAACGGACGCCAGACTGGACAATAGAGATTCTCTCACCAAAACAAAAAGCCAACAAAGTCATTGGCAACATTCTCCACTGCCTGAAAAATGGTAGCCGCCTCGGATGGTTTATCGACCCTGATGACCTCAGTATTTTAAGATTTTTACCAGAGCAACAGCCTGTCCTGCTTCAGAAAGAAGATTCCTTACCTGTCTTACCAGAAATAGAACTTGTACTAACCGTCAATCAAGTTTTTGGTTGGTTAAAGATGGGTGGTTAGTGTCTTGATATCCGTCCACTGTTCTTAATCATGGTGCGGAGCGCGAAGCTCGCCGTACCCCTCCTCTCTAAGCAAGCTACAAAGCAGCGGTGACCACTGGAGTTGGCATCGCTTTTTTATTAGAAAGAAAGTGAGAATTAATGATGCGTTCTTTAACAGTGGAACCCTAGAGGAGAAGGTTTGGTTATCAAGGTTGTTCCAGGTGCGCGAGCCCTGATTGCCAGATAAAAAATTCGACTAATGTCTAAGGTCTCAAGGCAATAATAGCTACAGACAACGGTTCGACCTCTCTTTCTTCAAAGAGGCGTGAGAAATCTGGGTGAAGTCCATGTAAAATGAGACACAAGTTATATCTCCCTTCGTTTATGAGTACTAGTACGCTCTATAAGCGCATTTGGTCATGCGGCTTTGTGATTACAGTTATTGTAGGTGTCATCTTTCGGACGATATGGATTGGTGATATGGAATATAAGGGAGATGAACGCTGGCTTTTTGAAGAAACGCAAGAATTTAGCAAAACTGGTCATTTACCGACTCTTGGTATGAAGTCGAGTGCAGGTATACTTAATCCAGGAATGAGTGTTTGGGTATTTATTGTCCTCAGTAAACTGTTTCTAGTCATCGATCCACCTGAGTTGGCACGTGCAGTACAAATTACGAATATCGTAACGATACTTTTGTTACCATTGTTTATTTCCTACTGCATTGATTCCAGTGAACGTGAACCTTGGTTTTGGTCGCTTGCGCTTGTTTGTGTCAATCCCCTGTCGGTTTTGTTTCATCGCAAGATTTGGTCCCCCTCGGTCTTTCCGATTTTTACCTTAACGATGTTCTTTGGCTGGTGGTGTCGTAGCTCTCCTTGGGGAGCTTTTCTTTGGGGTCTTACAGGTGCCTGCCTAGGACAGATTCAGTTGGCCGGTTTTTTCTTTACCGCAGGTTTTCTAATCTGGACTTTACTGTTTGAGCGCAACTCAGTCCGTTGGATTTACTGGCTTTTAGGTAGCTTGCTTGGCTCTATTTCTCTAATACCGTGGTTAGTCGTCACACTTCAATCAAGTAGACCAGCTCGCCGACCCTATATAGATTTATCTTTTTACCGACATTGGTTCAATATGTCGCTGGGACTGGATCTCAAATATTCATTAGGCAAAGACTACTTCGATTTCTTGTCACAGCCAACTGTGGCAGGAAAACCAATCTATTTAGTAGCAGCTCTGCATATCGCTACCATTTGTGTCTTTACATTTATTCTGTTCCGCTTCATTCGTCAGGTCAGCAAAGAGCAACCCCTTTCCTTTGACTATTTGATAGGTCGCTTATCAAATAGTACGCTTGCTATTGGTGCTGCATTTTTGGGATATGGCATTTTACTGACTGTATGGGTTGCTCCCGTCTACTTGCACTACTTGATTATTTTGTTTAACTTACCGCAGCTTTGGCTTGCTTGGATGGCATGGTTTGGTTCCTATAATCGTCCACAATATCGGAGAGTTTCACGCCTTTTACTGACGGTTATGTGTATTTGTCAGGCATTGTTAACGATGAGCTTCCTAAATTTTATTCATGAAAAACAAATTATTCAGGGTGGCTATGGTACTACCTATCACACTCAGCAAATGATTCACAATAGAATACCAAGTTTGCTTCCATAACCTCCGCTCATTCCATACAAGTTTCGTAATTTGTAATTCGTACCTACAATCAAGCCTCTGCCCTCTGTCTTTCTTTGTAACAACAGTCAGCATTTTTTGCGTAAAAATATTTATATTCTGGGTTGGAGAGGCAAAATTGGGCTTAACTAAACTTACTTAATTTCCTAAATGGCTCAACTAAAATTCCGAGAATTTCTTCAAGTTGTGCAATAAAGTATTCAGTCCTGTCAATTTTTAGGGTTTCCGCCTCGAGTGTTAAAAACTTCCAGAGGGTGCCAGTTGATACTACGCCATATATTGTCTGCGATTGTCCTTTGCGATCGTTAAATACTTGATCTGCTACCATTTCAGCTACGCATTGTCCTAAACCCAGCTTAATGTCATTATCTTTTGCCTCAACTAGTACAGAGCGGCGGAAATAAACCACCCATCTGAAATAGTTAAAACCCTTACAAAATAAGGTTCTTTCTTTTTACTTTTTACTTTTTACTTTTGCCTTGTTGTACTAGTGTAATGACTGGGGCAGTAATTAGCAACTGGTTTTCTGAAGCACTAAGAATAAAATCACAGACACCATCGAGTCCTCGACTTTCATCTACGTTAAATGAAGTTCCTGAGAAATAACCAATTTTGCCTTGAAACATTCTTCTAATTTCTAGAAGAATCGGAGTAATAATTAATTCAGACCTGGCTTTTTCGGTACTGATGTTGGTTGCTAACTCTAGCGTCTCTTCCAAAGCTTCTTTCAATCGTTGAGATGCTTGGATTGGTGGAACTTGAGCAAATAGGTTATGACTTTCCTGTAGGGTAAGGTTTAAGTCGTTAATTGCTTTATCAAGAGTTTTAAAATCGCTGTATGACACCGTAATCTTATTTGGTGGCTAGCATCATACATTATAGCATTCTATTTAATTTGTGAAAATCGTAAAGCTAAGATTCCCGACAACTCTTACGAAGTCTGGAATCTTATTTTAGGACTGCCTTACCACTGGGCTGAGTAATCCTCCTGTTGCAGACCCATTAACTGTCGGCGTCTCCGAGCATATTGAAGAATATTGATACCGAGTTCCTGTGCTGTACGAATGCTAATTCTGGACAGAGAAAGTGCTTGATCCGGTCCCCAAGCTGTAGCTAAATCACCGACAACTAAGACAATTCCTCCTCGCATGGAAATTTGAATCAACTGTTGATTGACCATTGGTAAAGCTGCAAACAAAAAAGGCTTTGTCCGTAAAGGATGGTTGCGTCGCAATTCTTCTAGAGGTTTAGAGGATGACTCCAACTGCTGAGCTACATTCCGAATACTATCAGCTAAGGCTGTACCATCTGGTGGGACATCAACTAAAAGTACTCCACCTTTGTCTAAGTAACTTTTAAGCGCTTCAAATTCAAAATTGTTTAGAGATAGTGCCTGTTTACCTGTAAGATAAAGTAAGTCATAGTCTTGAAGATTTTCTTGTAAACTAACTTGCCCTGCTTCATCGGCACCACGTAAAAAGGGGTAAAGAGGTTCTACCGCTTGTAGTAAATACGCAAGGTTAAAAAAGTTACGACTATATTCAGGATCGCTATGAGAAACCTGAGCCATATGGACGATCGCCTGCGGACGTGCCTGAGCTTGAGTGCGGTAACGCAAGTCTATATTATCATAGCCGGGAAAAAAGACATCATCGGGCACTTTGAGCGAGACTGGACCAGGTTGCAGAAATATTCGGCAGAGTTCTACTTCTAAAGCTTCTGGCTTTTGCCGCTTTTCGTCTACACGAAAAGTCTCTTGAATGAGATCATTTTGTTCACTGCGACGCAGTTGTTCGGGATCTACGTAGCTGACGACCAAATAAACTGTGACAGGTTCGGTGTCAGGGACTTCTGTCGCCACCCGAAAGTCAAGGGTATTTGGAACAACAATCACATTCCCCGCTAAATCAATCGCAATCCCTGGCTGAATTTGTAGCCAACGATTATCGCGATATTCAGCTTTGACTGTCGATGGCGGAGGAATCACTCGAACGCCTAAACCACACACAACGCCTGGTTGGTTCAGCGATTGATAGTGAGTGTTTTGCCGCTGACGGTGGTATTCATGTGCTGATCGCCAGCGTTCGGCATTGATGAGTAAACCGTCTGAGGCTTGAAGGCGATTTAAGGGTTTGATTGGTGGTGGTGGAAAGGGATGAGTCATAACAATTTAAAATTCAAAATTCAAAGATTTGAAGCGCTGTAGACAAGGGAGCGGTGAAGGAGTAATTATGCGTCCGTTCAAATGCTTGGTGAGGGCGAACAGCCCTGACGCTCGTGCCTCGCTACCGCTTCGCGCTTCGTCGCTAACGCTTCGAAGATCGCTAACGCTGCGAAGATCGCAGTCCCCGTGAGAGCGGGCTAACCCTCCTGCTTTCTCTGTCTCACCGTTCGCCCCTACGTCATTCCTGGAGATGTATAATAAACAAATCGTAGGTGCTGAAAGCTGGTTTTTCTTGCTCGATGATTTTTCGGACTAGATTTTCGTCTAAGTTATTGGAGGGGTGAGTACGCAAGCGGACAACAAAGTGATAAGCTTGACCACCTCCCAAGACGGCATCTTCTCCGAGTTTTGCTCCTCCTATGACAAAACCCTGACCGAAGGGTTCAGTGATACTGATGTGTTTGTCTGCTTCTTGTGGGAGATCTTCATCTAGAGGCAAGTTTGTATATAGATGTAAGTAGAGACGCAGACCCTTACGAGTTCCTCGCCAGCGATAAAGTTCGACTGCACGACGAATTAAACGACGTTGTTGGGATATATCCCAAATTGGATCGATGGGCCAAGCAACCCAGTGAGCCAAAAAGGGCAGCAAAGCTTGTGGTGCGGTAAGTGGATCTAGGTTCGCCCACATGACATTGAAGCTTTGAACGACTGGCTGAACGGTTTGCTCAAATATTTGAACGAAGCGACCAATAAAGTCCACTTCGCGATATAATGTTGGCAAAAAATTGATGTACGTACTGTAGGGACGTACATATAAACCAAATTCTTCAAGCTGAATTTGTTCAAGATCGCCATCTGACTCTATATGTACCGAGACTTGACAAACGAAGTCGAGCTTCAATCGGTCTTTTTCTGGACTAAGTGCTTGTTGGTCTTCAAAAAATGTCGCAGGAACAGAGAAATAAAGCACGGCATCCATCTGTCCTCCAGGTGCAATTTCGCGACCCTCGGTTCCAATCTGACACCATGTTATGGGAAAGTTACCTTTAACCTGCAAGCTAATCTGTAAGGTGCGTTGTTCCAAGTTCTTCACCTGCACAACCATCTCGCTGGGTTCTCCAGGATGCAAAAGCAAACTACGAGTCAGAATCGTTTCTGTTGCTATCCCTCCTGGAACTGGCAAAGCTGAGTTTGCTGAAGGTGCAGCCTCAGGAATCCGCATTGGAGTTAGTTGAACGCTGACAGGGCTATAACGAGCTTGGATCATTGCATTATCCTAACGACTGATGAGGCTGATATCATGGCTTGAGCGCAAGCTTTGATCTGCCCAGGAACATACTAAGCCAAGTTCTCCTGGGTCAATAAAAGGCTCTGGATCTCTTTGCCGAACCCAAGCTTCGCCTTGCTTGCGGATGGGAAACAGGAGGACTGCACCCAAATAACGAACACCTCTGGTTTGTTGCAGTAATGCGATAATATCTGAAGGATAAACAGGTCTCCCAAACGGCCAACCTTCACCGTCCGCTCCCCCAATTAAGGGATTTAAATATCGATACAAAGTGACACGTAATTGACCCAAAATCTCCTCCCGCGCACCGGGATGGTCGTAGGCTGGATCGAGAGCAACTTGCGTGCGCACAACAACGCCAGTGAATTCTGGCTGCTGAAGCTGCACATGTATTCCCAACAGCCTTCTTTCATTTAAGTAGTTCAAAACTTTCTGTTGAAGGACATCGCTGAGGGCAAATTGTTCTGGGGCTATTCCTTTTCCTTGTGCAATTGTATTCGTATTGGCCTGCGGGACGAGCAGTAGACGTACAGTGCCTGCGTCACGAGAAGACGTTGGTGTCAAACAACGGACGCGGGCGATCGCACCAGTATCAGCCTGCTTCGCCAAAACTTCAAAGTCTTCAGCAGTGACGGCGCGATCGCGAGTTCTCAATATTTGAGGAGCTCTCAACACGGCTTGATCGAGTGTCTCAGCATCGGCTCCATTTCGTGCTGATTGGTGGTTCTCTACCCTAGCAACATAAGGAACAGCCGACTTTAAAAACTGGAGTGTTCCACGTTGAACATTACCTTTTTCACCACCTCCAGTGCGATAAGCAACCATTCTAATCTCCGATCCGCGAGGGGGAACTGCTCCGTATTGGAGTTCTAGCTGTTCCTCTGGATCTCTGTTCGGGTTTCTCAAGTCTTCTGGCTGTGGTTGCTGTATTCTAGAGCGAATCTGCGTTTGGCGTGACAGAGCGTTAGGTTCGTGAATTAAAGGACCAAATTGGACTTTACCAGTGACAGAATCGAGAGTGTAGTGGAGATCGTGGTCGCGAGAATCGGCAAAATCTGAAACTTCTTGCCACTTCCGAGGCAAACCTCCAGGAGGAGTCACGACAATGTACTCATCTTCTCGCCGACTTAAAATCGGAGTTACTTGTAATTGAAATATCTGACCTGGCTTACCATCACTAAATCCCAAGCGTTCATTGCGAATGATCGCACTCTGACTGACGCTCACACTACCACCAATTGCCCGGACATCTAAGCCAATAATTCTTGGAGAACTAGTGTAACCGGGACGGTTGGCATCAGGAGTGGTTAAGACACAGCGAAGCCAGCGACCGCGATAAGTTGTAAAGCTTGTCACAGGCCAATTGATCGGCAGATGAAGAATGATATCTGCACCTTGATCAAGATTGCGTCCCTGTTGGGCAATTTCATTAAAACTGAAGCCTTGAGTCTCATCATCAGCTTCCCGCAATAAAACTGGTTGCCAGTTTTGACCGTCCCATGCTTCCCATCGACGCGGCGGTTGATTGGGGTTAATCCCTGTCGATGTGCCTGCAGATCCTTTAAACTTGATTTGCAGAACGTTGCCGTCTAGAGGCTCCTCCGGATCAAGTACTAAGTAAAAACAGTTACCTGGCTGCGCTCGCTCCTCAAATAAAAGTTGCTCGCGACCGGACATTTCACCATTGGGTTGGCGAGTCCACTGGCTGGTGACGCGATCGCGCAGAGTCTGAGGAATATTTTCGGCTGTTTGAGCAGTTAAGAAGTGTCGGAGACGGGGTAGACCAATGATTAAAGGACGATCTGTTGTGAAGACAATTGCTTCTGTCGTCTCAGTTCGCTCTGTTGCAACCTCTACCCCAGCAGGAATAGTGTAAGCTTCATTCAGGTCGGTGCTTAAATAAAAAGTCAAATCTGTTCGTGCGCTTGCTGGCGGTTGAAGACGAATACCGAGTAATTCTAGAAATGCTACATAATTTTTCCGAGGAACTTGGTTAAATCTGAGCAACATTTGGTCAGTCAACCAAGCAAATAATTCAATAAGTGTAATCCCAGGATCGCTGAGGTTATGGTCTGTCCACTCCGGACAGTAGCGCGGGATTCGCAGAATGCACTCTTCCACTAGCTCATCAAAAGTGCGATCGTCTAAGTTGGAAGAAGGTAATTTAGGTAAAAAGTCAAATTCCACAGTCGTTATACCAATTTATATACGCGGTTTTTAGATTTTAAATACAAAACGAGTAACTAACCAGTACTGCTACGACTCCACCGTTGTGAGTAGATAAAAAGGATAGACAAAACTGTAAATATCAGGAAAATCTTTGAGACGATAATTAATAATAATGTCCACTCTGCCTCGTACAGGGTCGGGATCTGTTTGTACTTCATCAATATTGATCCGTGGTTCCCATGTCTCTAACGCTTCTAAAACATAGAGGCGAATCTTAATGAGAGTTTCGCTACTCATGGGTGCAAACACCAGTTCCGACAAACGCGATCCAAAATTAGGACGATAGACTCTCTCTCCCAGTCCCGTACATAAGATTAGCCAAATCGATTCTTTAACCTTTTGGGCGTCAGCGGTCAACTTTATCCCTCCTTGCACGTCCAAGCGCAACGGAAAAGCCCAACCCCTGCCTAAATATTCTCGTTGCGGACCGTTAACCGCGTCTGGCATTTATCTTTCCTTTGACGATAGGTATACATAGAATTAAGAATATCGAGGCTGAGGGTACAAGCATATTCGCCAAAGGTCGAGTTTGGGAAATCAGGAAAGATATGATAAGAATAAACTCTAGAAGCAATGCGGAATAAAGATGCCAAAATATGCTATGCAGTGCCAGTCGCCACATGCTTTCTGCACACCCTCTGCTCTACAGGGGCACGCTCGGGCGATTGGAGTGCACATCCGTATGCCTTGGGCATCGCTTTCACCCAGATTTATGCGTGGAAGCACTCACTGTGCCCAACCTAGCTTCTGAAGTAAAACTATAATTTAGCCAGTCAGAAAACAACAATGCTACGAACCATTGAAGGAATTTATAAAAACGGCAAAATCGAACTTGCCGAAACACCAATTGACATTACTGAAAGTCGAGTTTTTGTAACTTTCTTAGAAACAAAACCAACCACTTGGTCGGAAATTATTATGCAACATCAAGGTATAGCAGAGACTATAATTTTTGAGTCTTACCGAGATGAACTGCTCTCACCTAACGAAGTCGAGTTTTAATGATGGGTTACTTACTCGAT
This sequence comes from uncultured Scytonema sp., assembly GCA_937873135.1. GTDB lineage: Bacteria > Cyanobacteriota > Cyanobacteriia > Cyanobacteriales > Nostocaceae > Rhizonema. Next base: position 38,944 of record CALMVQ010000326.1, read on the forward strand.
ACCTGCGTAATTAGTGATTTTGTTAAGGGAGAAAAAAACACCCTCAAGCGATTAAAATCTACTTCTCCTGTTGAGATTTTTATTTCATCGTTAACAATGATGGAGGTGAAATATGGATTGGCAATCAATCCCCAACGTGCTGTCAAAATTCAATTGGTGATTGAAACATTCTTAAGTTCAATTACAATCTTACCTTTTGGTGTGTCAGAAGCAGAACTTATCGCCAAAATCAGAAGTATGCTGAAAGCAGCAGGTACTCCCATCGCTGCTTATGATGTTCTGATCGCGGCAACAGCATTAACCCACAATCATATTATTGTAACATCTAACTTGAAAGAATTTCAAAGAGTACCAAGTTTGCAAATCGAGAATTGGCGTTCCTCTTAAATTGCGATTGCCCACTAGCTCGTGAGAGTGCACATCCGGCTGTGCTGTAACCAAATCAAACATAACAAGAGGGTAGTGCTTAGTACAGAATTGCAAAGATTCATAGCGTTATGTTCGTAGTTGCGCTTTAGCGCTAAAGCGCAACTACAAGCCTTTTATTCCGATACGAATTTATGAAACGCTGTACTTAGCATATTTTACCAATCCGCCTCTAGACATCACGCTAATTCAATAGTTATAAGAGTAGACAATCCAAACAGGGCAAACCGAAGCATTACGAGCATATCCTACAGGAAACATTCACGAATACAATCGCTGCAGGTTCAGGTGGTGTGAGCTAGTTTGGGGTATTGAACAGCGATCGCCTCCAAAACTTATCTCAGTTAGAGCATGATTGCTTTTACATAGTTAAGTAACAGGTTTCAGAGGTTTGACGTATCAAAAGGTCGCCCGAAGTGGGGGGAGTCGAAGGGACAAGATGAGTGAGACGGAAAAAATAGATCCATAACTTTCCTTAACTTATCCTCATCGACGCAGATACTATTTACTCATAAAGTAAAGGAGTCTTGAAAAACGGATGGGTTGGGTTCATCACCTAACAGATAGGACAGACTAATATTCAGTATAATTACTCATTGACTTCGGCTGTGCTATCTTAACCTGTCACGAATGAGACTTACAAATTTGTACCAAGAATGGGAACCATGTCTTCTGCTTATACATATCGGCGGTATTGAGGAACGTCTCTTTGGAAAAGACTCGTACCCCTTGGCTCTGCTAATTCGTCTAGGGATTCCAATGCGACAAATCAGCAGTGCTGGCCTAAGTTGAACTCGTTGATCGGACTTCAGGGTGGTTAAGTTGAACTTAACTTAAATCTATCTTGAGAAACTTGCCTGGTTTCAATTAGACGAAAGTCGAAAAATGAGCATAGTGCAGGCTGGCTGAAATAACTTACCAGTAAATCTCAAACCAAAAGCTTGATATATAAGGATTTCATTATGAGTGCCTTTTGACTTTTTACTTTTGCCTTGTTGCAATAGTTGTCACATAGGGATTGCCCGCGCTCTCACCGAAAGAACCGACACACGCAGCCTCAATGTAAAGTTGTGTTTATTTATGCCAACTTATAATTATCATTATCGGGCTTTGTCCTCCTTCGGATACTAAGATAACAAACATTAATATCTAAAAAAATTTAAGTACAGAGTCGATAACAATTGATGCATTAGGCGAAACCTAATACAATCTAACCATCTACAACTTCCAAAACAAGTGCATAACTTGTTTTTACTAACACCTATACAGAATATAAAACGAGAACAGAAGACGACATGTTAGTATGCAACTATTCCTTGAATGGAAAACTCAGTTTGCCATAACCATCAAAATTTTTTCGTTAGACTCACATTCAGTTACTGTCTAACAGGTGGGTTAAGTTGTACGTTTACTAAATCTAGGTCATTCAAGTCGTTTGTAATTAATATTTACAAAGGACAGCCTTAATGAATAAGAGTGCAACAGAGATATCTATTTAAGCTTAGTACTGAAAGCAAAGCGCTATCTGTTCAAGATAAACCCTACGCTCAAATGTGTTGCCATGATTATGCAGTCTACAAAGATAATGACTACAGCAGTAGGTTCCTCTAACCAAAACATCAATACTGGTTCCAACACTTCACGTTCCGAAGAAATACAAAGTTTTTGTCAACTCCAAATTGAACATATAACAGCTCGAGAGCCTATTTTTTGGGGTCGAATTGTCTATCACGATGCGAGCAGAAAAAACCACGATATTGTGACTAATTATACTAGAAAAATTGAGAGAGAAACATTAGCTTATTTGAATTCAGAAGAATGGCTGACAGACTCCTATGCTGCTTTTAGTTTAAATAAAATCAGCCTTGCTCATGTGATGCGATCGCATTGTTATATTTGTCCTATAGGATACAGAAACCAAAAACCGGAATATATCCTAATACTTGCTTCAGAACCTCTATCCCCAACTTTACAACAGGATGTAAAGCAGTCTGCAATCATACTAAATAAGTACTTAGATCTGTACACAGAATGTGAGCGTCAGCAAGCTGAAATTCAACTTTTGGAACATGTAGTTCAGCGTGCGGGACATCAGTTGCGTAATCCCTTGGCAACAATCGGTCTTTATGCAGAAAATTTATACTTGGGATTACCATCTGGTTCTTGGCAAGAACAGGCGGCAGTTATTCGTGAAACTGTACAAAATTTAGATACCAACTTAACCGAGTTAATTTATTGTGGTCAGGGAACAAAATTAAAGGTAACTCTTCAAGACTTAAGAACTTTAGTAGCTGAAAGTATTCAGGGATTAAACCCTGTCATCCAGCAGAAGAACCTACAAGTATGCTACCCCGAAACCACAACTACCCTGGCAATAGATCGCTTGCAAATGAAGCAAGTTTTTGATAACTTACTCAGCAATGCTGTTCATTTTAGTCCAGAGTCAGGCATTATCAACTGTAGTTGGCAAGTTTTTCAAAATGAAATTCTGATTAGAATCGCTGACGAGGGACCAGGATTATCTACAGATGATTTAAAAAAAATATTTACTCCCTTTTATTCGCGTCGTTCAGGAGGTACGGGGTTAGGTTTGACTATTGCTAAAAAAATTGTTCTTGATCATCAAGGAAGTCTTTGGGCACAAAATTTACCACAAGGGGGAGCACAGTTTTACTTGAGTTTACCCCGATAGATAAATTCTTAGTAGTGCGTTAACCTAAAAATGATGGTGAACGCGAAGAGTTGCGAATGGGCAAAGCTTTGGTGGGTACAGCAAGCGGCACAAAAAAATTAGGATTTAATAAACAATCTTGCGGTTACACTCTACGTATGTTTTAGATAATTTTTAATACTCAAGCACTACCGACAGATTAACATTATGACAGATCAAAAACTTTCAGTTTTGCTTGTAGATGACGATCGCGTCTTTCGTCAGGGGTTGCATACGCTCCTGGATTTTTATAGTGTTAGCGCACAGCTTCTTATAGAAGTGGTGGGTGAAGCAGCCTCTATTGAGCAAGCTTTAAGCCTTGCAGCTCAACAAAAACCTGCTTTAATTCTTCTCGATTTAGAATTAGAATCTGGTGACGGAATTACCACTCTCCTGCGTCTTCGGGAGATGCTTTTTGCTGGTAAGGTTTTAGTGTTGTCAGCTCATCAAGAAGATGATTGGATCTTCCGTGCTATGCAAGCAGGTGCTACAGGCTATATCTTTAAAAATCGTTTGGCGACGCAGTTGTTTGAGGCAATTACGACAGCGCTGAAGTCAGAAATTTATCTGCCTACAGAAGTCGCAAGTCGTTTTTTCCGACAATTTCAATCTTATTCAGAGGCTTCTTTTCAAGCAAGACAAAACCTTCATTTAACAGAACGGGAACAAGAAGTTCTACACTGGTTAGCGCAAGGAGATTCTAATGAAACAATCGCTAAACGTTTATATGTGACGGTGGCTACTGTTAAGGCTCATCTCACAAGCATTTTTGAAAAGTTGCAGGTGACAAGCCGTACCCAAGCTATTGTCGCTGCGATGAAGCTTGGTCTGATTAGCTGTTAGCTGTTATCCCTCTTCTGTCACTCTGATTAGAGAAAAAGATTAAACTTCTCTTCAACTTTAAGTAGAATTTATAATATTAGGCGATCGCACTCTGTTATTTGTCATTTAAATCCCCTGGCTACAAAATTTTTGGAAAATGAGGAAGAGAGATTATGGGCTGAAGAAAGCGCTCAAATTCAGGTCAAGCAGAGACAATTTTTTTCACGTTCGTGTTTTACGAAGTGCCCTAAATATGAATTTTTATTACAAAAAAAAAATTAGTTAATCACTCTAAAGGAGTATCTTAGGTGTCGTTAGTTGAGCCTCGTTATCAAGATTACTCATGCTCGCAGAATGCACCTTTAAACTGTGAGCAACTCAAGCAGACTGCCGAGCAATTTCCGAAAGCTAAATTTTGTCTGGAATGCGGTTTTCCGGCAATTTTACCGGAAAAGGCTGAGATTAAGGGTAGCCGAGGCACTTATCAGGTTACTAAGTTTTTGGGTTCTCGGGGTATGGGGCGCTTATATTCGGGAATAAAAATTGATGACAGCCAACCTGTCGTCATCAAAGAATATCTGCTACCCTCTCGTTCTTTTAATACCGAAGAAGCCAGTCAGCGCCAAGAGACTTTTGTACGTGTGGCAGGCGTAAGTCCAGCAGATGGGAAAAACCAAGACTTTCGTTTGATCGCTCCGTATGAGGCAATTGCGGATCGGCAAGGCGATCGCTGTTATACAATCACGAAAGGTAACCTCGAAGCCTCTCAGACTTTGAGTCAGTACCTGAGGGAAAAAGCTGCTATGAAAGGGGAGCAAGTGCGTGAGGTACTCAACCAAGCCCTACAAACATTACAGTTTCTCCACTCTCAAAAGTTTCGCCTTCCTTCAGGTCAAGTCCGACAGGACTTGATTCATGGCAATATCAGTTTAGATAGTCTTTTAATTTTACAAAATAATCCACAGTACTTCACTATATACCTTTGTGATTTAGCTGTTTGGGAGCGTTTATTTGAACCACCTGTTGCCCAATCGTCAATCCCCAGTGTTCCTATTGATTTAAAAGATTTAGGAAGAGTTGCTTTCTATCTCTGGGTGGGACGGGCAGTTGATTCTTCCAGTCAGCCTCTCGATCCTAGAGATACCCAGCAATGGCCTTCTTCAGATCCCGATTTAAAACAGTTTATTTACCGATTAATTGGGCTGGAGACTCCGTTTGAAAGTGCGGAGGATGCTCGCCAAGCTTTGCTACAACTTAAGAAAGAAAAACAAGCAGATAGTGCAGCAACAATCGTTAACACGGAGCAGAAAGAAAAAGGTTTCCGAATACCTTTAATCTTACTGGGACTTCTGGTCTTGCTATTGCTTGGGGGAGGAGTTTGGTATTTTTTCTCCAAGCATATATTTAAAGTTAACGAAGATTCTAGCGAATTCGAGCAACTTGTACCTATTTTCACGGATGTAAATGGTGTTCCTCCTGGAAACTTTACTTACACAGGAGAAGAAAAGGGGACGTGGAGCAATATCTTGACATTTCGCCCATCAAGCGATACACATTTAGAAAAATTATTAACCCAACCTAAAGGCCAAAATACTGCAAAATTTAATTACAAACCAGTATCTTCGCTTAATATAAAAAGTAGTGAACCTATAGAATTACTAAAAAAGAAACAATCTAATTTCACGATGACTAGTTTAGAAGATCAAGTCACAGGAGATCTGGATAAAATAAAGATCGCTTATGATGGCTTGCTCGTGTTTGTGCCTTTTAGTAAGAAAGACCAAAATTTGCCTAAAGCTCTTGACGGGCACATTAGCTTGGAGAAACTACGTCAAATTTACACAGGTCAAGTCACCAACTGGGATCAACTTGGCGGACCCCATCTTCCTATAAAACCTCTTGCTCCCACCGAACCAGAAGCAGTGCGACAATTTCAAAAAATGGTACTGCAGGACAACGAGCAGCAGATTGCTCAGTATCAAAAAATAGTTTCTCAACAGCTTACCGAAGAAACTCAGCAGCAAATTGTGACGAAGTTCGATGAAGGAGAAGTAGGCATCATTAGTTATGGTATTCTTAGTAAAACTTGGAACCAGTGTGCTGGGTATCCATTAGCTATATCTGTTGATGAAAAATCTGCCACTCAAGCCCTCTTCCGGCTGAATAATCAACCTATAAATCCTTCAGATAATATATGTGACAAAAGAAACCGTTTAGATGTTGAAACTTTTGTCAATAAACTTTATCCGTTGGGTTATCCGCTGTTTGTGATATACCGTAAAGACAACAGCATCAAGCCTGCTGCTTATAAATTTGCTGAGATACTCAAAACCCGTCAGGGTCAATGTCTTCTTAGTGAAGCAGGGCTTGTTCCTTTACAGTATATACCTAATAATTATTTGAATTCCAATGATTGCAAACCGGTGCCCCAACCCTAATTGCGAATATTTCAACCGTACCTTGCCCAACAATGCTAAGGTGTGTCCAATGTGTGGCACACCCTTGGGTAATGTAATTGGCTCCACAGCAGCACCTAATAATCAGGCAACTCCCGTCGTAGAGCGACCGACGACTACTCCTCCAGTTTTCTATGCAGCGCCTGCACCAACTTCGCCTACCTATACTCCGCCTCAGAGTCCGGCTCGACCAATTCTGATACTCACCCACACGAATGGTAAAGAATTTCGCCTACTAGGAGAAGAGGGTAACATTGGTCGCCGGACTCAAACTCACAAGACTTTGCCAGAAATTGACCTGACTGGTATTCCTAACGAAGGCATAGTTTCCCGAACACACGCACGCATCTACTGGGATAAATCCCAAAACGTATACGTACTGGTTGACAATAACAGTCGAAATGGGACGTATCTCAACGGGAATCTTCTTTCTGCTGGTGTTCAGTACCGCCTCAATCACAATGATTTGTTACAACTTGGTCAGGACCAACTGGTGTGTTTTACAGTTTCATTAATCTAGTAGGGGCGGGTTTCATCCAACTCACCCGTCACGAAACACAACATCAAGTTAAACCCGCCCGTACACAAGTCGCCCAGTCGGGGCGGGTTTCATCCAACTCACCCGTCACGAAACACAACATCAAGTTAAACCCG
>CALMVQ010000326.1:46111-48235 GCA_937873135.1 uncultured Scytonema sp.
CCCGTACACAAGTCGCCCAGTCGGGGCGGGTTTAATATATATAATATGATGTCCGTCAAATCACCCATGCGGAAAAGAACCCCCTCCCCCAATCCCCTGAGGGGACCCCGAGTCCGCCAACCCCTCCAAAGCAAGCGGGGAGGGGAGACAAAGCATAGCGAGGAGCGCTCTTGGGGTTCAGACGGAATTAAGGTTAATTTACCGGACATGGTATAACATCTAGTGCAACAAGGCAAAAGTCAAAAGTCAAAAGGCACTCATAATGAAATCCTTATATATCAAACTTTTGGTTTGAAATTTACTGGTAAGTTATTTCAGCCAGCCTGCACTAGGTACATGTCAAACCTGCCTCTACTCTAATTTATGCGGCCCAAAAGAGCCATAAGCATTCTCTTTTTTTTCCCTTCACCGAACTGTGTTGAGTTCGACCTTTGGCTAATTTTGATTTTGATACAATGCCTATAGCCTAGAAATAGGAATAGGTTCTTTCACTATGGACTCAGAGCAAATACAGCCTTCTTTAGCACCAATTGGAGATATTGCTGGTACAGCAGGTTACGCTGTGATGCCAGTTGTAGCAGAAAAGTACCTCACTGATCCGACAGTCCTGAACAAGCTTACCGAACGCGTGTATGAACTTTTTCTAGAAGATATGCGCTGTCAAGGGGAACGGGTAAGAAACTATGGCAAACAAAGGTGGTTGTAATGGTTGGTAGCACTTCCAATGATGTTAACGGCAATGTCAAACATGAGTTAAATTACGTTACTACCAATCGTTTTTATGTTGAGATTGGTGGCTCTATAGCTGCATCTTTTACTGAATGTTCGGGATTAGGTGTTCAAATTCAAAAAGAAACTTACTATGAAGGAGGCGTTAATAATCAGCAACGTATTTTTTTAGGTCATGCAGAATTTGAAGATGTCACTCTCAAACATGGTATCACAGACGATCTGACTTTTTGGACATGGCTCGGCGAAATATTTCAAAAACAACAGACTAGTCGGCGAAACGTGAACATTATTGTGTTCAATCAAGCGGGCGAAATCATGAAAAGTTGGACTCTCATTGGTGCGATTCCTGTAGCTTGGAAATCTTCCGCTCTCGAAGCTGATGGAAATGTTGTCGCTATTGAAGAATTAACTCTAGCATTTGAAGGTTTGAATGTTGGGAAAAAAGCTGGAGGAGGTAACAGTACAAAACGTGCCAAGACTGGATTCTTTTCTAGTTCGTGAGTAGTCATTGGTCAGCTATCAGCTAGCATGACTGATAAGAACTTGAGTTATGCCACCTTAGTATAAAGTTATTTTCTAAGCTGAAACTGACCAAAGATTGCTGAGAATTAAACGCGTACAATATCATAACATTTTATATTTAATTTAATTTAATTTAATTATGCAAATTCTTAAATCTCCATTAGGAATAAATTCTCCCTTGCTAGGGATAGGAGCATCTTTATCTCCCCCAAGTCTTTTGTTACAAAAATCTTCTTTTCCTGCTTTGCTAAATGGGTTGCTTAAGCCACCAACTCCTTTAAAATCTTCTTTTAGTTTAAGTAAAGTATCTGATTTTTCGCAGATGTCAGATGGACAGGTGACGGAATGGAATCCTAACAAACAGCATTTGGAAATTCATTCTTTGCAGTCGAATAATACTACTCAAGTTGGGAAAGCTAATAACAGCAAACTAGAAAAAAATATTAATATAAGGGTGGAACTCAAGAGAGAAAGGCAATCAGCGACTGAATTGACTGTACAAACGCAATCTAAATCTAAAGCTAATAAGAAACAAACTAAATCTAAAAATAATCAAAAGCCATCTAAATCTAAAAAAGTAACAGTTGCTTCTGTTTCTGTAGAAAAAATCTCCCCATCTCTTAAGCAAATAAATAGTGGCAACGCATTAGGCGACATGACGCATGAATGGGCAAGTGAATTCTTAGAAAGTTCACACTCTACTCTACAAGATCGACAGACAGTATTGAGAAGTCCCGTTGATAGTGAATTACCAAGTGTTGCATCGTCTGCACCTGTCATGCCGTTACAGGAGTTAGAAAGCGATCGCACTCTGATACGGAAGCAAAATATTCTTCCACAAAATCCAATAGTCGTGGAATCTCCCCAAAT
>CALMVQ010000327.1 GCA_937873135.1 uncultured Scytonema sp.
ATCACTACGTATTATCTCGTAGTTTTTTTCAGAAATCAAATATGATTCCTATATGCCTCAACTCTATTCTTTTTTCGTTTCTAGGAAATTGCTGCTTAATAAAATAGTATATGGACATAAGGCGCTGCTGTCCATCTATTACAAGAAATCTATTTCTTGCTTCTTCATAAAGAAATATCTGCGGTACAGGGAGACCAATAATTATGGATTCAATTAGTTTTGATGACCTCTTGATATCCCAAACATAATTACGCTGAAATCCTGGAATTATCACTGCACCCGATTCAATGAAGTCAAACATAGTTTTGATGTTAAAATCATTTGGTGATGTAGTTATGTCATATTCCTTAATACTAAATAAATCTTCATCTTGAGCATCGTCCTCACGCCAATTTTCGCTATCTTTTAAGACTTCCATTTCTTTTTTCGGTAGTTGATAATTTGAGTGCTTGGGGTTAATTTAGTATAAACATATTTTAACCTGCAAGAAACTGTAATAATACGCAGAATGAAATATGAGGACACTACAGCAAAGAGCCAACTACTTAAAAAAGTCTTAGACATTCCAATCGCTCAGGTTAATTTTTCGTTACATACTTAGCCTCATTTCCGCACCCCGTGTACTAGTCCGATCTCAAAGAGGAGATCCCTGCTTACAATAGCGTAGGTGCTTTGATGGCACATAACCAAAGAAAGGAGCCGTAATTGGCACCCAACCATTTCTTCCCCGCTTCTCAATTAGAACATTTCGGCGATTGGAAACAAATCCAACACGGGCGGCATTTATCGAAGGCGATCGCCGCACAACAAGCCCCGCCTTGGTGACAACCTGACGGCAGAAGTTTTGTTCCGAGGGAGTCCCCTCTGCGTGGCATGAACCTAGATAATCAGTTTGTGAGATGTAGCCTTGCGTAGGAGACGAAATTCCTACCCAGCCGTTTTTACCACTGTTTCGGATTGTGACTTGTTGTCCATAATCTAAAAGAGTCACCACAGAACTGTTAAGTGTAGGTTTTCGCATGACGTAAAGACCATTTCTTGCCAACACCTGACGACAGCTTCCTGAGTATTTCGCCAGTTGATATTCACCCTGTTTTTTCTGCAATGTCCTTTCTACAGAAGAAGATTGAATTCTTTGAAGATTATCTGTATTAACAGCGAAACTCTGAGTTGTAAAAATTGTTGCTGTCAACACGATCACTGTCGTTAAGGTAGGATTTTTCCACTGCCAACCACTGTTTTTCATGATACTCTTTACTATAAAGCATAATTGTGCTATATGTTTCTGCTAATCTAAAAGGATGCTGTCAATTCAAACTCAACTCTTGCGACTTTCACAAGGACAACTGAATGTCCTAGAACGTTGTCCCCGTCAGTTCCAACACACCTATTTAGAACAACTTCATTCTCCCTTAGATCCAGAACATGAGGAACGGCAGGCTTTAGGAAGTCGCTTTCACCTGCTGATGCAACAGAGGGAAATGGGTTTGCCAATTGATACATTTCTGCAAGCAGATCCCATACTGCAAAGCTGGATGAACGCTTTTGCTTGTGCAGCACCAGAAATTTTAACGACAACTCTCAAGAGCGATTTTCGTGAAAGCGAACACTACCGCACCCTACAAGTTCAAGACTATTTGCTCACGGTTATCTACGATTTATTGATAGCAGATAATCAGTATGCACAAATTCTTGACTGGAAAACTTATCCTAAACTACCAAATAAACGCAAATTAGAACAGAACTGGCAAACACGTCTTTATCTGTATGTATTGGCTGAAACCAGCAATTATTTACCAGAAAGTATTTCGATGATTTACTGGTTTGTTCAATCTGAAGGTAAACCGCAAAGTATTAAGTTTAGTTACAATACAGCCCAGCACGAGCAAACAGCGAAGCGACTTAGCCGATTGTTAAACAAGCTAACCAATTGGCTGAAAAGTTACTACCAAGGAGAACAATTTCCGCAAGTTCCAGAGGGTAACAAAGCTTGTGAATATTGTCAGTATACAACGCGCTGCAATCGCTCTGGAAGCGATTCTGAATCAATGTCTGCGGTAAATCCTGACTATGGAGTAGACACGACTCTACTAAATCTCGCTAGCATTCAGGAAGTATCCTTATGAAAGGAGTGATTATAAGGAAAAAACAGCCAGGAAATCCATAATCTTCTCCTGATTCCTTACTTTTTATACATAAGGATCTAACAAACTCTCAATTATGTTTTATGCACTTTAATGAAAATAATGCAGTTTATGTCCGTGAATTAGGAATTGATGACATTGCTCCTGTTTACCACTTGGGTGAGGATTTATTTACCAGCGATCTATATCCTTACTTGTACAGAACTTGGGATGAATGGGAGGTGATTGGACTTTACAATACAGATCCAGAATACTGCCTCGTTGCGGAAATAGATGGAGAATTAGCCGGATTTATTTTGGGAACCATTATTACCAAAGCTTCTTGGACTTACGGATACATTCTCTGGTTAGGAGTTGATCCTAAGTTTCAGCGTCAGCGAGTGGGAGATAAACTAGTTGATAAAGTCATTGCTCACATGATCGAAGATGGAGCACGGTTCATGCTCGTAGATACAGATCCCACTAACGTCCCTGCAGTGAAATTTTTCACTCGCAAAGGATTTGGAAATATTCACCAGCATGTCTTTTTGTCAATGAATTTAAGCAAGCACGAACACTATGGCAGGCTGATCGATTACGAACATCAAAAAGCTGAAAGGGCAGGTTACAGGCGATCGCGTCCTGCTGCCATACGTGGCAATCGTAAGTCTGATGGAATTGTGAGTGAAGTTGCCTTGAATACCTTGGTGAGCGATCAGACCACCGAGGAACAAGCACCAGTATAAGTTTGTTTGTGAGCAGATGTAGAGACCCTCCGCTTTGAAGCGTTTTTACATCTCACTCTGGAGATACAACACTCAGAACTTAGGATATGTCAGAACAACAGTGGATTCTTACAGCAACAGAACAACCGCCTGAGTGGTTCGTGCAAGCGGTGAAAAAGTACGTACCCCTATCAGGTGGACATTTTGCAGCGCAGTTGTTGTGGCAAAGGGGAATACAAGAATACTCTCAAATAGCAGCCTTTGTCAACCCCCTCACCTATCAATCTGCGAGTCCGTTTGAATTTGGGGAAGAAATGCTTTTAGCAGTGAAACGGTTACAACTTTCACGCGACACAGGGGAAAAAATCGCTATTTGGGGAGACTTTGATGCCGACGGCATCACCTCTACTGCTGTGCTGTGGGATGGATTAGGACAGTTTTTCGACCAAAACGAACAGTTAAATTATTACATTCCTAACCGCTTAACAGAATCCCATGGTCTCAACCGTGCAGGCATTGAGCGCCTCGCGCAACAAGGATTTCAGCTAATTGTAACTTGCGACACGGGTAGTACTAATATCAGTGAAATTAGTTATGCTCAGCAACTGGGCATAGATATTATAGTCACAGACCACCACACGCTCCCTCCAGAACGTCCAGCTGTAACGGCAATTATCAATCCTCGATATTTACCAACGACACATCCACTGTTTCACCTTTCTGGAGTCGCCGTAGCTTACAAGTTAGTCGAGGCTTTTTATCAAACCTTGCCAAATGTCCCTCAACAACCATTAGAAGATTTATTAGATTTAGTCGCGGTTGGGCTAATTGCTGACTTAGTACAGCTAAGTGGAGATTGTCGCTATTTAGCGCAGTTGGGAATTCAACGACTGCAAGAAGATTTTAAACAGGTCCCAGCAGCGCGGCGACGACCAGGGGTAGGAAGGTTATTGGAACTATGTCAGAAAAGTGGCGATCGCCCCACAGATATTTCTTTCGGTCTTGGCCCCCGAATTAATGCTGTCAGTCGCATTCAAGGTGATGCCAGCTTGTGCGTGGAATTACTTACCAGCCGCGACCATAAGTTAGTCAACCGACTAGCAGACGTCACAGAACTCGCAAATACCCGTCGCAAGTCTTTACAAAAAGATGTTGCTCAGCAAGTCGCTCAAAAACTCACCCAACTCGATTTATCAACCACAAGCGTCATCGTCCTTGAAGATCCTCAATGGCCCGTAGGCGTTTTGGGCTTAGTGGCTGGGCAAGTTGCACAAGAAACAGGCCGTCCAACAATTTTATTAAGTACAGAAGGAGTAGGAAGTGAGGGACAAGGGGACAAGGAAGATTCAGGAGCATCTCTCCTTCTTGCCCGTGGTTCCGCTCGTTCAGTCAACTCGGTCGATTTATACCAATTGATGAAAGAGCAAGCCCATCTGTTGCATCGATTTGGTGGACATCCGTTTGCAGCAGGGTTGAGTCTTCCATTAGAAAATCTTCCTTTATTTACAGAGGCGATTAACCAGCAGTTACGACAATTTTTAAGAGGTGCAAACTTAACACCAACGGTGCAAACTGACTTGACGGTAACAGTAGCCGATTTGGGCAAAGAGTTATTTTTAGAACTTAAACTGCTAGAACCATGCGGGATGGGAAACCCCGTTCCTAAACTGCTGATTCAAAACTGCTGGTTTCAAAATGCTTGGCATCGCAATCAGCAAGATTCACAGGGGAAAAAGGTACAATACATTAAAGCAGAGTTTGACATTCTCGATGACTCCAGCCTCAGCCCTTTTCCCGGTGTATGGTGGGGACACTATAAAGATGATTTGCCAGCTTCGAGATGTGATTGTATAGCAGAACTGGACTATAACACTTTCAAAAAACGCTATGAAATCCGACTGATAGCAGTGCGTCCCTGTGTAGCAGCACTCAGCAACGCTCGTAGCCTCAACGGGGAATCTCACCGCACGGCGTACTCAGCACTCATTTTAGATTGGCGTGATCTCCCAAATGAAAAACACTTAGGACTCAGCAACACCAGTCGCCTCAACTTTGGGAACCAAAGCACGGCGCAGGCTTCTCAAGACTCAGCACTTTTGCTCAAAGAGTGTCCGACTAGTTGGGAAGATTTACGTGCTTGGATGAGGCGATCGCTTCACAATCGACAGCCTTTGGCAATAGCTTGGTCTAAACCAAACCAAGAATCACCAGAGCAAATCTGGCTGACGTTGGTGGGAATTGCCAAATATCTAAGTCGCACAAATCAACCTGTAACCCGTGTTCAAATTTTAGAAAAACTTGGGATCAAAGATCAAACTTTACACTTAGGATTCAAAGCCCTAAAGTTGTTAGGATTGAGTGTGAAAACACAAGAGCGTTATTTGCTATTCACCCAGAATTCAATTTGTGAACAAACACTTGTAGAAATTGCGATCGCACAATTTTTAGCTGCTATCCGCGAAGAACAATTTCAGAGAGAGTATTTTGCTGAAGTCCCGCTATCAACTATTCAAGCAGTTGCCGCACAAGCTGCTTTCAATCCCCATTAACCTTAGCGGGTTAAGTTTGCGGTACGTGATGAATGGCTTAGGAATGATTTAGGATTGCAATGTCAGTAATGCTCGAATGGATAGACATACACGGCTTTGTCCACTCCACCATGAACAGTTAGATCCGCTTGTCGATCGCCATCTAAATTGAGTTCACGCACCATCACTCTCGCATTGACTGGCTCTTTGAAAATTCCAGTGCGAACGGTTTTCCCTTTCTATGTCACTTCACGCGGCAGTCCGACGTTGACAGAGATGAGTTGCATGATTTACTCCTTTTGGACTTCAAATCTGTGCCATACCGCCATCAACAAACAACTCGATGCCGTTCACAAAGCTGCTGTCATCTGAAGCCAGAAAAACAACCGCTTTGGCAATCTCATCGGGTGTGCCGACTCGCCCTAATGGAATAGTGACAGCTTGGTTATCCACAAATTCCTGCACCTGCTCATCACTAAGTCCCAGGAGATTGTAGCCAGGTGTGGGCACGACACCAGGGCTAATGGCATTCACCCGAATCTTGCGCTCTTTGAGGTCGAGTGTCCAATTCCGAGCAAATGATCTCACGGCGGCTTTGGTAGCGCTGTAAACACTGAAAGCTGGCGTACCTTTTATAGAAGTAGTCGAAGCATTCAGGATAATAGAAGCGCCCTCTGGCAACAGTGGCAGTGCCTTTTGTACGGTGAACAGCAAACCTTTGACGTTTATGTTGAATGTTTTGTCAAAGTGTTCCTCAGTGATTGCTCCAAGTGGGGCAATTTGTGCACCGCCAGCATTAGCGAAGATGATATCGAGGTGTCCAAGCTCTTGCTTAATGGTGGCAAACAGACGATCGAGGTCTGCCAGATTAGAAACATCACTCTGTACAGCCGTAACATTTTTACCAATGGCTTCTACAGCAGCATCCAGTTCGACTTGGCGACGACCCGTAATGTAAACATAGGCACCTTCAGCAACAAACTGTTTGGCAGTGGCAAGACCGATACCACTGTTGCCACCTGTGATCAGGGCGATTTTTCCTTCCAGTTTTCTCATCATGCGAATCCTCTGATTGTTGGGTTTAAAGCGGTCAGTTGTTAATGGAGAGCGGAGTCAGGAGGAAGAATGGTCAGCCCGTATTGGGGAGCTAGGGTGATTTCTCCACGATGCGAGGCTTCCTCTCCACTAACTAATCTCTAAGGGAGATCTCCAGGTACACCCAGAATTTCGTCGCCAATTTCGGTAGAGATGTGATTGAACAATGTTATATCAGGTGCCTCATTCTCGTTTAGCGTCCCTGTTGCTTCAATTAGTTGAGCAAAGGCACTGAGCGCAGAGACGACTAACCCGCGAGCTGGTAGATCGCTGAGTTGTCATGGAATAAATCCTTCTAATGATCCTATCGCCGTTTTTCAACCAGAATTTCAGCTTGATCACAAAGTTTTTTAGAAGTCTTGCCACATGGAGATTTCAGCAAAACACTCCTAGATTGGGAAAGCACGTTTTAATACGCATTTCAGCTTCGGACGCTAGCCGAGAAGTTGGCGATCGCTCCACCAACGAATGCCGTTTGCCGCTGATTGGCGCGGGTTTAAACCCCTATTGTTACGTTCGTTTTCGCTCCTGCTTGTGATCTACTGAATTTTTGTGCAATATTACGTTGCCCAAATTGTGAAGAAATATTTCGCCAACAGTGTCTTCGCTACTTTTACCCCGACAAAGGATTAAGCGATCGCTTTGAGGGTTGGAAAACAAATCAAACGAGAAATGCTGATTAAATCGATTGATTCTTAACCTCAGTGATAAGCAGGTATAATTTAGATGCGTTCGCCCTGGACTGGGGATGGGGTAATGCTGATCGCCACCTTGCCTGCATTTGGCACAAGACACCTTCTGCGCCCGGATGGATTAGCCTTAGAACATGCCGCCATCAACCGCGAGCGTGCTGCCTGTGATGTATGAGGCGTCATCGGAAACTAGAAATGCCACCGCAGCGGCGATCTCTTCCGGTTGAGCCAGACGCTGCAATACTACCTGACTCTTGAGCAAAGCATCGGGCGATACGTTTTGTAGAGCTGGGTGAGTGTAGCGCTTGGCATTCTCTTGCGCCATGTCCGTTGCTGTGCCGCCAGGGGCGATCGCGTTGATGGTGATTCCACGTTCTCCTAACTCAGGAGCCAAGTTGAGTACCATTGCTGAAACTGCTGCTTTGCTGGCAGCGTAGAGCGTGTGATAGAAGACTGCAAACCGAGCACTGACTGAGGAAGTCAGCACGATCCGCCAATCAACGTCCCAAGTGGTCCGGCTAACGCGCCAAGGAGCGTCCCAACTAACCCACCAGCCTTGGTACCTGACCGTTCATCGATCGCGCTGTACTGATCGAGCAGCTGCCACTCGCCCTGTGCGCTCCGCTTCACAACGCCTGCCCGCGCCAGCACCACCTGGCCATTCGCCGCAGCCTGCTTGAGCACGGAGAGCGCTTGAGTCGCCCTGGGGTCGTGGTCAAACTCGGCCACAAGAACCGTATCGACATTCGTTATGCGGACGGGCTTCGTTATGCCGCCCTGAGTCGGCATGCTGCGTGCCACAATATCGAAAGATTTCAATTCCTTGCCGCTGTTCATTCCTTCGATAACGCGCGCGAGAGCTGGCGACGAGATCAGGGAAAAGACCGTGGCGCGCAATACCCGCTGCACTTCACTCTCCGGGGTAAAGATGACCCGGTCGGTCAACGCATCACGTTGTACCGCTTCCACGAAGGGACGCAGCCGCTCCTCCCAATTGTTGAAGGCTTGCTCCAGGTCGTCCGGGTAGATTTCGAGCATATCTCCCAGCAGTTCGCTTCCTGACAGGGCGGTTGACGCCCCCATGCCTGAATATAACGTCAGACACCATGCGGCATCACCCACCAGCGCGACACGCCCGTTGTGCCATCTGTCCATCTTGACTTGATCAACCGAAGCAAACGAGGCATCATCTGCTGCCTCGTACTGGTCGAGGAGCTGCCCCAGCAGCGAGCCAGTCGGTTGCTCCCCGAAGGCACGCCGCAACGACTCGATCGGCTTGCGCGAGAACTCCTCACGCACGTCATTGGTTTTGTAGGAGAACAGAACTGTACCGTTGTCGTCGGTATAGGCGAAGACCCACACGGACCGACCCGCCTCGACGAGAATCAAGCCTTCGTCTTCCCTGTAGCCCTCCAGCGGCTTGCTGAGCCTAACGGTGGCGATCATATAGTTCAGCGGTTCCAGATAGTCTTCGTGGGGACCAAACGCCAACTTGCGTACGGTGGAGCGCACGCCGTCGGCACCCAGGACGAGGTCAAATCGCTCCGTCGTTTCAACGTTCGTCGGAAGATGCTTAAGGGTCACTGTCGCGCTGTTTGCATCCTGGGCGATCAACGTTGGCGTGGTGGCGAAGCGAATATCCACGTTCACCGGAAGCTCCTCAAAGAGCGCCTGTTCGATATCACCGCGCAACAATTTCCGCCCCTGCTGAAAACCATTAAACCCTTTGCGCCGCTCATCCTCCCGGTTGATTTCATAGGTAGGGGAGTTGGGGTCCGTCCGATCAGCCAAATTGTCCAAAATCCCCAGCCGCTTAGCCGTCGCTTCCCCAGCCTTAAAGAGCCACAAGGAGTGGCCGCCAGTCCGCCGCGCTGATGCCCGTTCGATAATCACCGGCTGCCAGCCGAGTTTGTGGAGGCGAATGGCGCAAGCCATCCCGGCGATGCCCAGACCCACAATCAATACCCGGCGGTCATCGGTGGTCGTTTGGTTATTCATAGCGTGTATCAATCCTTTCCTATCTCAAAATTGATGATTGCTTTTAGTCTGCTTACAGTGCTTCGCACTTTTAGTGAGAGCACCACTCTGCGCGGCTCTCACCAAAAAATCTGGTGCTTATGCACTTGAAAAGTGCTGTAAATTCCTTCTATTTGGCTCGATGCTAGTACACCCACCTCTTCTTTGCTGGAGATTGCATTTGTACTTTCCTTCATTTTTGTTTGAGCTGAGTTAGTGGTAGCAGACGAAACAGTTTCGTCTTGCTTTAACTAGAATAAACCAAACAGTTTTGTCTTGTCAAGAGAGTATGCCAATTCGCTAAAAGCCGGCTACAGATAAAGCCTCTAATACTAAATTACATAGATACCGATATCACCCTACTGGCTCTGACAAAATTAGTACGGTGTGCCGTCTTTGTGGACAAATCTCCACAAGCCATTCGCGCTTATTGGCCATAAGGTCGTCATCGGGATAGCTGCCTTCGTCTCCCGGCGTTCTGTCCCCGATTTCGAGGTAAAGAACATCCTCTGTTGTTTCGTTGATCAGATGGTGGCCGTTACCAGTGCCAGCTTTGAAGCCGGCACACATACCTGGGGAGAGTTGTGTACAACCTTCGTCTGTACATAGCGTTGGATGCCCCTCCAAGATGTACACGAACTCGTCTTGCTTGCTGTGAGCGTGACGAAGGGCTGAAATTGCCATTGGAGCTAGGCGTGTTAGCTTTGAGTTATTTGCTACAAAGGGAGTCGAGTGCGTACTTCTCAATGCTTGTTATAGTGAAGTGCAAGCAAAAGCTATTAGCCTACATGTCAACTATGTGATTGGCATGAATCGAACGATTGGGGATTTTTCAGCTAGAGCATTTTCTGTGGCATTTTACGATGCAATAGCCGCTGGGCAGCAGATGGAGTTTGCTTATAAATTAGGTCGCTCGGTTTTAATGAATTATTTAGAGCAGCAAACTCCGATTCTGTTGAAAAAAGACCCTCTTGGTACTGAAGAGCCATTATTTGACATTGTTCCTCCCAATCCATATGTTGGATTAGCTGCATTCACCGAAGTTGATGCAGCATTCTTTTTTGGACGCGAAACGTTTGTCAATGGTTTGGTTGAAGCCGTCAACCAACAGCCCTTGGTAGGAGTAATTGGTCCTAGTGGTAGTGGAAAATCTTCTGTCGTGTATGCGGGGTTGTTTCCTCAACTACGGATTGCTGGCAACTGGCTGATTGAATCATTTCGTCCTGGGGATAAACCATTTTATCAGTTAGCTTCTGTTTTAGTGCGTTTATTGGAACCAGAAACTGGGGAAACTGCACAACTGCGAGAAGCTGTGGGATTAGCAGCAGATATGGAAGTTGGGAGAATCACTTTATCTACGGTGATATCTCGGCTTAATGAACGTGATAGTAGTAAACGCTTGTTGCTGTTTGCAGATCAGTTTGAGGAACTTTACACCCTTTGTCAGAATAAAGAGGTAAAGGCTCTCCAAATAACCTTTGCGGGTCAAGTTTGCGGTAAACGCCTCGAGGAGTGCGCTGGGATTACCTATAGAATAAGATATGTTTATCTAATAGATCAAATCTATGAATTGCCATGAGTGACAAAGAAGCAGTCATTGAACTTGTGAAGCGCTTACCAGCAGACGTATCTCTACGCGAAATTGTTCGAGAAATTGAGTTCATTGCAGCGGTAAAGGAGGGTTTGAACGAAATTGATCAGGGAAAAGGAGTGTCAATCGAAGCGGTGGAGCAGATGATTGAAGCATGGACTATCAAGTAATTCTCTCTCCAAAAGCCGTCCGAGATTTAGAAGCGATTGTCAGATATATTGCGATCAATAATCCCGAAGCTGCAAGGAAATTGGGTCAACGCTTGCTTGAGAAGACCAAGCAATTGAGCCAGTTTCCCTTTAAAGGTCAGAAAGTGGCTGAGTTTGATGAACCGAATATTCGTCAACTGATCCTTATCCCATATCGAATTGTTTACAGAGTTGAAGAGGATAAAAAGCAGGTCAGTGTTGCTAGGTTTTGGCACTCATCACAACAGAGTCTTGAACTTTAGTGACTTTGTTACTAACCTTCATGAGTTGCCTATGTGCAAAAAGCTCTCTGTGGTATCTGTACCAGCTCAACTATTTCTTCAGCTATATAAGTAAAACTATTAAACTCAGGAGTCAGGAAAGTGTTGACTTCGGCTTTGAGGGCTTCTTCGTAATTCAGATTTCGCTGATAGCCACTTCTGGTTGTTTGAGGAGCCAGTTTTGATCTTCTGATAGCTCTAATACCAATTGGTGGTAATCTACCAAGTTGGGGCGATGACCGACACTGATAAAAGTTGTTCCTATTGCTTGCAGATGTTTATATAACCCCTCCTCATTTTTCAGATCCAAAGCACTTGTTGCCTCGTCCAAAATGGCATAGGGTGGTTTATTGACCAATATCCGGGCAAAGGTAACACGTTGTTGTTCTCCTAGAGAAAGAACAGATGCCCAGTCTCTTTCTACATCAAAACCACCGTAGCGTTCATCCAAGTCTTGAAGGTTCACTTGTTGCAGCACTTGTTTAAGTACAGAGTTATCAATCTCAACATTGGTATGAGGGTAAAGTAACTGATCGCGCAACGTCCCCAAAATCATATAAGGACGCTGTGGTAAAAAGAGCATCTGGTCTAGTTGTGGTCGGACAATGATACCATTACCTGCATTCCACAATCCGGCGATCGCTCGCAGCAGAGAACTTTTGCCACAGCCACTTGGACCTATAATTAACATTCCTTGTGCTGATGGTAACGAGAGGGACAAATCTTTAATCAAAGTTCTCTGATAATTAGGTGTTTGTAAAGTTAGGTCTTCAACAGCTAAACGGGAATCCTCTACTGTATTAATCGTAGGAGTTTCATCTTCTTGAGCGATGGGGTTTTCTAAATACTCAGCAAAGCTGTAAAGACGGTCAATGCCTGCCCCAAAAGTAGCCAGAGACTGCATGCGAGAGACAATAACGTTTAACGAGAAAAATACTCGAACAAATGCTCCTTGTGCTTCTGTAATTTTTCCTACCTCTATTTCTCCTGCGAAAACACTTTTGGCAACGACGATCGCTGGAATAATGAAAGGAATAAACTCATAAGCATTGGTCAGAACATTGAGATTAAGTTCCCAGTAGATAAGGTGCTTAAAATTATCAAACGCCTCTAAGAATCGGGTTTTTACCTGTTTTGACTCTTGTTCTTCTCCCCGATAAAAGGCAATAGATTCAGCATTTTCACGGATGCGAATTAAGCCAAATCGAAAGTTAGCTTCTTTTTTAAGCTGTTCAAAATTCAGTTGGACTAAAGGTCTACCAAAAACGACAGTCGTCAATATTGTGCCAACAAGGGCGTAAATGACTAGAAAAATAACCAGTGACTTGGATATTCCCCAAAGAACGCCACTAAAAGCAATTACTTTCAGGATTGCGCCGATAAAGATGAGTAAAAATTTCAGAGAATCATGAGTAAAGCTTTTGACATCTTCAGCAATTCGCTGATCGGGATTGTCAATCTCAACGTTTGAATTGATGTTATAAAAAGCTCGACGGCTGAGGTAATTATCCAGAAAACTATTCGTTAGCCACCGTCGCCAGAAAAGACCAAGTCTGTCCTGCAAATAGTTGTAGCCTGCTAAAAGCGGTGCATAAATAATCAGCACCCCGATGAAGATCTTGATAGTTTGTGCAAATCTCGGTTCATCTCGGGCTGAAAGAGATGAAATTAAAGCTCCCTGCTGGGCGTTAAGAACAACAGCAAGCCCAGTGTAGGCTAGCAACAGCAAAACTAACAGCAGTAGCAAACCTCTTGATGACCATTTTTCTTCTCCAAACCAGAAGGGTTTGGCGATCGCCCAGAACCGCTTGAACAACTTCAAGTTAAATCTATCCATAATTATTTAAAGCTTTTTTCAGAGGGAGTCGGGGTAGATAGGGGAAATTACTTACTTATATTCCCCACTCTCTATTCTCTAAGATTTCCGGTGTATTTCCCTTTTGAGTCGAGGATGCGTATTTTATTTTGGCGTTCGCACTTAAAACCTTGGTATTGCCAGGTTAGTAAATTGACTTGCGTGAGTCGCGTCACCTCTGAACACTGTGGCTGAATAATCTGACTCAATCCTGCCCACAACAAGCTACGCGTGACATCTAATCCTGTTTTCAGCCATGACTCGTAATTACCGGGAATGCCTTTTTCTTGGATAATTTCTGGTTCCACCCAAATACCGTGAGATCCTAAAAGGATTTGTGCCATCCATTTGGCTCGCGGTACGTGTGTATTGGAAGTAATCAGCTTCACTTTTTGCACCCCCCAACTGCGGAGAATGGGAATGCCATAATAAAAATTACCAAAGGTAGAATCTGCACACTTTTCTAACCAAACGTTTTGAAACTGCGATGCTGCCAGCTGTCGGAAAATTTGCACAATACAAGGATCTGGAGAACCGTGAGAAATTAAAATCGGTGTTTGCGGATACTGCTTTGCCAACTCGGCGACATAAATTTCCCGACTAATGCTGCCACCAAGAACAAAAAACGCATCTGCTGGTTTGGAAGATACAGAAATAATGGTTACAGTGTTAAGAACCAGCCAACTGCCCATGACAAAGAACAAACCGAAAGCTAGTCTTTTGAGCAATAATTTCTGTCTTCTTGGGAATGGGAACAAATTTATCCTGATTTGCTTGCTTGTAACTTAGTATTATAGTTATACTAATTTGCTTGGTCTGTGCAACACAATACCGCTAGAAAAAGCTAAAAGTGGTTGTTTCCAACCGCTCGGTTATTTTTTTCCAAACATCTAGAATATTTTAGCATTTGGAGGTTTGATCGCGTAGTACAAGACTAGAAATATTGCTGTCAAATTGGAAAATAAAAGTAATATATAACCATTCCGCCACAGAGCTATTAGCACATCTTGGATGACAATCATTTTTGTCTTATGGGTGACATAACTCTAGTTCTTACAAGTCGTCGTGCGGACTGATATCTGATGGCTAAAATATGAATGCTGACAGTAATATTCGTTGCTTTAAAATTACGGATGAAAGTGTCACATAGCCGCAGTAAGCTTGCGGATGAAGTTAGTTAACCTGAGAAACATAGTAGTAGAACCAATATTTTTAGAAAAAATAAAGGAAAAAAGATGAAGACATTTTAGTTAAGTAAAAATACTTAAAAATATCGGTTCGGATTGCCAAACTGTCAATAACACAATTATTCCAGCAAATATATACATGAACCAATCTGCGAAACGTTACTCGCCCTTGCAAGTAGCCTTGATTGGTGGGGCGCTCGCCACCACTGCTACATTATCTGTAATCGGTTCAGCTTGGTGTCGCTCTGTACAGGCTGCGCTGCAAGATAGCCCAAAAGCGATCGTTGATCAAGTCTGGCAACTAGTGGATCACGAATATGTAGATTCCACATTTAACAAACAAGATTGGCAAGCAACGAGGCAGAGCCTGTTAAGCAAAAACTATTCTTCTCCGGAAGAAGCTTATTCTGCCATCCGCGAGGCTTTGAAAAAATTGGGAGATCCTTACACTCGATTTATGGATCCCAAGCAGTTTCAATCCCTAACCAACACGACTTCTGGGGAAGTCAGCGGTATTGGTATCCGGATGGAACTTAATCAAAAAACCAACATACTGACAGTTGTAGAAGCTATAGAGAATTCCCCCGCACTCAAAGCAGGTATCAAGCCTGGTGATCAAATTTTGGCGGTTGATGGCAAATCAACTTCATCAATGAAGGTGGAAGAAGCTTCTAAGCTCATCAAAGGTAAGGCAGGTACTGCTGTAACGTTACGACTTAGACGGCTTGGAAGTAATGATTTCGATCTGAAGCTGACACGGGCTAGTATTGAAGTCCCGACAGTGCGTCACAGCGTAAAGCAAGACGGTAATCGGCGCATCGGCTATATCCATTTGAATGAATTTAGTGCCCACGCGGCAACTCAAATGCGACGAGCGATCGCTGATCTGAACGGCAAGCAAGTCAATAGCTTCGTGTTAGACTTGCGTGGTAACCCTGGTGGTTTGTTGCAATCGAGCATTGAAATTGCCCAGATGTGGTTAGAAAATGGTTCGATTGTCCGCACGGTAGATCGTCGTGGGGGAAGTGAAGAAGCTAAAGCAAATCATACGGCTTTGACAAAGCGCCCTTTAGCGGTGCTTGTGGATAATAATTCAGCTAGTGCTAGCGAAATTCTCACAGGCGCACTTAAGGATAATCAGCGAGCAGTAGTGGTTGGTAGTCAAACCTTTGGCAAAGCTTTAGTACAGTCTGTTCACCAACTCCCAGATGGTTCTGGCGTAGCAATCACTATTGCTCATTACTTCACACCCAAAGGAACAGATATTAATCATAAGGGGATTACGCCTGATGTCAAGATAGATTTGACAGCAGCACAACAACGGCAGTTAGCAACTAATCCAAATTTAGTAGCGACTCAAAACGATCCTCAATACGCACGTGCGCTTGCAGCTCTATCAAACAACCGCTACGCACAACCGATACCAAATAAAACGTCCGAACGCCCGAGTGGTGATCGTGCTGCCGATCTAAAATTTTAGTTTTGGATTTTTGGGGAATACTAGAAACGGCTGTCATGAGTCAGTCATGACAACCAACAACCAATAACCAACAATCCCCACCCTGACAATGAATTCTGACATCTTCAAGCCAAAGGTATCGGTTGTCATACCTATTTATAACGGTGAGGTAGATTTACCGGAGTTAATCTGTTGTCTATTAGCTCAAACTTACCCAAGGCAATGGGTGGAGTATTTGCTGGTAGATAATAACAGTAGTGATCGCACTCTGACTCTGTTAAAAGAATATGCCGAAAATTCCCCGATCACTATTCACCTAAGAAGCGAAAACCAAATTCAAAGCTCTTACGCTGCCCGTAACACTGGCGTGCGTGCTGCCAGTGGCGAAATACTTGCCTTTACTGATGCTGATTGTCGTCCGCAGCCAGAATGGTTAGATTCATTAATTGCGCCTTTTGTCAATCAAAATGTGGCTGTAGTTGCTGGAGAAATTTTGGCGCTGCCAGGGAAAACCCTGCTAGAACAGTATGCGGAACGTCAAGAAACTCTCTCGCAAAAGCATACCCTTGGGCATAAATTTTGTCCCTACGGGCAAACTGCTAATTTAGCGATTCGACGGCAAGTTTTGGCAAAGGTGGGTTTATTTCGTCCCTATCTGACAAGTGGAGGTGATGCCGATATATGTTGGCGGATATTACAAGAAAACGTTGGGCGCTTGGAATTTGCCTCAGATGCGATCGTGCAACATCGCCACCGTGCAAGACTCAAGGAACTGGAAAGTCAATGGCGGCGATATGGGCGCTCAAATCGCTATCTACATGAACTGTACGGTGTAGAGTTGATGCGGGATATCACACTCACAGAATGCGGTTATCGTCTGGGGCGCTGGTTGTTGAAGGAATTCCCGCTCTTCAGCATCCAAGCTTTAAGCGGTAAAGCCAGCTTTGTGAATTTATTCAACACGCCGATTAATTTATTCACTGCTAGGGCACGTTTTGCTGGGCAACGGGATGCTAAGTTACCAGAAAAAGCTAAGATGATAGCGTGGCTCTAACAATTTTCGATTTTAGATGCCCAGATTATAAGTTGTTGGTTGTCAATATTAGACGCTAATCAACAATTAACAATCATCATTCAACCAATTAGTATTAAATTTCGCTAAATTTGGATTATGTAGCTCAAAGGATACTTTAAATGTCAGGACGTTTGTTACTGGTTGATGATGAACCGGGATTGCGTGAAGCTGTAAAAGACTATTTACAAGAAAGCGGTTTTACTGTTCAAGTTGCCAGTAACGCCCGTGAGGGGTGGAATCTCATGCAGCAGAACACGCTTGATTTAGTCATCTCCGACATTATGATGCCTCAAGTGGATGGCTATCAGTTCCTCAAGCAACTCAGGGAAGATCCTCGCTTCCAAGCATTACCAGTCGTATTTTTAACTGCTAAAGGCATGACGAGCGATCGCATCCAAGGTTACCATGCTGGTGTTGATGCTTATTTACCCAAGCCCTTCGATCCGGATGAGTTAGTGGCAATAGTTGAAAACCTGCTGGAACGCCGCGTTGCCACAACTGCAACAACTCGAGAAGTAGGTGAAACGCCTGATATTGCAGAATTAGCGAATCAAATTGCACAAATTAAGGCGTTGTTAACTCAAAGAAGCGCGATCGCTCAATCACCACCGCCTTTTACAATAGACTTGACACCTAGAGAACAAAGTGTTTTAAACTTGGTCGCTGAAGGGTTGATGAATAAGGAGATAGCCCGTCGCTTAGATACCAGTGTCCGTAATGTCGAAAAGTATGTCAGCCGTTTGTTTAGCAAAACCGGAACCAACAGTCGTACTGAGTTAGTTCGTTTTGCTTTAGAACACGGGTTAGCCAAGTAAGTTCATTAGTCCTGAGTCCTAAGTCCTGAATCAAAAAGAGTCTTGAGTTAAGATTTTTATCTTTCTAGCTGAGTCTTTGATTTAATGGAAAATAAGAAGGATTCTTTATACTCATGACTCAGGATTGCTAAGTTGCTAGTTATATAGAAGCATTCTGGCTATCGGTAATGGGGAATAGAAAGAACAATTACCAATTACTAATTACCACATATGTTTAATTTGCAACTTGGGATAAGTTGTAAAATCTCACAATTATCGCTCTGTTTATGAAACACTTTTCCAACCATGCAACATAGACGGGCATGAGTTTAGAGGCTGAGACCAGGTTTTTCGACAGAGATACGTCGGTTTCAAAGATTTCTTTTTGTCAAAAAACCCAGTTTCTTTCTTACTTATGCGTCAGCCCTGAAACCATTCAGGCCTTTAATCCTCACGCAAAATCTCTAGTTATATCAATCCTGCTACAGACACTCATAATTGAGTGGGCACCCCGTTGTCTTTTGTAGCGCAATAGAAAGCTATTGTGGACGCCGATTCGTGACAAATGCTCATGAGTCAGACAAGCGTGCTGCAATCCGTAGTGTCAGCTCGAAAATGCAAACTTAACAGAATAATGAGTCTACCTGGTAGATAATCTGTCATCGTAATGGTCTCTCTTCATCATTATTGGCAATTATCAGTACAATTGCGTAGACGCATCAGTTGGCGTCGCATTTGGGGTGAGGTTTTTAACTCTGAAATCTCATGTGCCTTTACAGAAGATTGCAAAGTTTCTAGAAACTCGTCAGATCCTTCTGTCAAAGCATCTAGCAGCACCTGCAACAGTTGATCGCGATCGCCCAATATACTCTTTTCTTCGATCAGCCGAAATTTGAGATGTATTTCGCATTCATAAACACCTACTTCGATATTATTTACCTGCCGTGGTAATGCTTTAGAGTTCATCGCTTTTAGAATTCCTTGAATAAGTGGTAATGAGATTGGGTAGCCATACTGAAGAGCGAAAATGCTTTATATTTTTTAGGCATTCGATGCGATCACATCAATCATAATGGTGTCCTCAACAATGTTCGTAGTCCATTTAACTCTAAGCGGGTCTTGTTTAGCTAGACATTGACTGTCCAGGACTTGTGTTCGGAGCGAAGTGCTGTATTTAAACCAAGCCATCACTATTATTAAGTCTTTATGATGCTATGCAATAAAGATTGTGTAAGAACTTGTTATAGCTTTTTAAAGGTTTTTACATCAACTTTATCTTCAAATCAAAAAATGTTTTTATTATTACTAGTAATTTAGTGTTTATACTTAAGTGAAATTGCGGATTTTTTTTAATTTGAATAGAGCTAGAGCTTGCTGCGTCACAATTCAGTAAAATTACTTGATGTAAGATTTAATCATCAGAAAAGACAGGAGACTTTGATGAAGAAAATAATAAGAGGTGCAATTTTTGTTCTT
Organism: uncultured Scytonema sp.; assembly: GCA_937873135.1. Lineage (GTDB taxonomy): Bacteria > Cyanobacteriota > Cyanobacteriia > Cyanobacteriales > Nostocaceae > Rhizonema. Next base: position 19,086 of record CALMVQ010000327.1, read on the forward strand.
GATGACAATATAGACACCGATCAAATTATTCCCGCTGAGTACCTCACCTTAGTTCCTTCCAAGCCTGATGAGTACGAAAAGCTTGGGAGTTATGCTCTGGCTGGGTTACCCGAACGTTACGGTAAATTTATACTTTCTGGTCAAATGAAAACAGCTTACCCCATTATTGTGGCGGGGGAAAACTTCGGCTGCGGTTCCTCACGAGAACATGCCCCAATTGCCCTAGGGGCATGTGGAGTCAAGGCAGTCATTGCTCAGTCATACGCTCGAATCTTCTTTCGCAACTGTGCTGCTACAGGAGAATTATATCCTTGGGAGTCAGTAGAAAGATTATGCGAATCTTTTCAGACAGGTCATGAAGTATCGATTGATTTTGAAAGCAATGTACTAATTAACCATACTCAAGGTGACAGAGTGTACAATCTTCAGTCGTTGGGAGAAGTCGGCCCTGTCATTGATGCGGGTGGTATTTTTGCTTACGCTCGTGAAACAGGTATGATTCCAAATCGAAGGTAAAAAGTTTTAGTAGGACTAAGGAATGTGGATTCAGCAACGCCAGTCTCCGTGACACTGAAAGATCATCTTGTCACACCGAATCCTCAAAACTATTCTGGCAGACTTAGTGATCAAATCCCTACACCCGTAATTTCATCTCTGGTCAGGGATAGAGTCTACAATAATTTCAGTGCAGTTACTTTAATCCCCGCAGATCGTAATCCTAAATGATTCGTGAAACCTTTGATCAAGGCTACTATTTGTCCCATATCCTTCGTACAAATGACAAAGGACGATCCTTGCTGTCAGTGTTTCATAACTTAGATAGGACTAAAGAAGGGGATAATTTCATCCCAATATCAACCAAATCTTATACCTTGCTATGGACAACCCAATGTTGATCAAGTCCACCACTCGGCATATTCGGATCTTTGCGGCTGAAATTGACCGAGATGGTGAACTTGTTCCCAGTCATCAAGTTTTAACCTTAGATATTGACCCCGACAATGAATTCAGTTGGAATGAAGATGCTTTACAAAAGGTTTATCGAAAATTCGATGAACTTGTAGAAGCATCCAGTGGCGTTGACCTAACAGATTATAACTTGCGCCGCATTGGGTCAGACTTGGAGCATTATCTTCGCTCAATTTTGCAAAAAGGCGAAATTAGCTACAACCTCTCTGCACGCGTTGTCAATTACAGCATGGGTCTTCCCCAAATTGCCGTGGACGACAATCAATAGTCAGCAGGCGCGGGGTATTCCTGTCAAAGTAGCTAAAAAGTCTGAAAAATTTCGATGAAGGTAGTTCGGTTAGCGATAGATATTAGTTGTTCACCGAACTTGATGAAAACAGTTTTGCCAAATTGAGGAAGCGTGTTAGGAGTTAAGTGTTTCTTTAGGAGTGATCTATAAAAATAAATGCCCGTGCCGTTCATTCTAGATCTCTGGTCGTAGTCGCGCACGCTAGCGCTGGGGGAAGCTTACAAGCGCACGCGAGCTTCGCGCTTGGGTTCCTGAATACGGCACGGTATTTATTTCTTGGCAATAATGTGCTAGTCGTTTTAAGTCCGTCGTTCTAACCCTACAGAAGTTGCTTCAGGACGAAAACACTATTAAGCTTTTATTAAGAGTTCTACCTGTTCCCTTAAAAAAATCACTATTTATTTTTCATAAATAAATAATGATGCTTAACAACCTATACAATGCTTAGTCACAAAACTATTACATTTCCACCCGGTACTTGGTACGATGAGGAATTGTAAATGAGTGACTCTTAACCCACTATCAAAACGGTTTGATTAATGGGATTTTACCTTTCAGCAGTCAGTTGAAAATTTGTAACTCGCTGCTGAAAAGCTTAGGACCTTTCTAGCAGTATGCTGTTAACAGATACATCCTAATTGTGACTACCACTTCCGATTTCCGTCTTCGTCAACTCGTGCTTGTCGAATCACATCAGAAATTTCTTCCGCATCCTTAACATGGTGTAGAGCTTTTTCTTCGCCATCTGGCTCATCTACAACGAAGTATGTCGGTACCTTGATCTGGTCACCAGTGATGTCTGGAGAATCAACGGCAACTTGTTCTGACTTTTCTTCAACAGTTTCTGGTTCTTCAGAAATGACGTCACCTGGGTTGACTGAACGATGAATATCTTTTTCTTTGTTATCTTCCATTACATTCTCACTGGTAAAATGTGTTAAATTTGCTCTTAACTGTAGTAGGTGTGGTAGTAGGTGTGGCAATAAACATAAGTTTTAGATATGGCTTATGATTAACTAGCTAGGAAGTTTCCTCTTTAAGTTAAATTTTCTTGAGCTAGCTTTAACTTACGTTGATTGACGCTCACCTACTTATAAACTATAGAAAGATTGGCATTACCTCCTCTTTCTGATGGGGGAATTTGTCAAAAAAGGGTAAAGGAAAATTTCATTCCTAAAATATGAGAGGATGGTTCTATAACGGGTAGTATTGCGAGAGCTTAAAGTAGGAGCATTCACCGTTCGTAGGGTGTAAGTAACCTCTAAATGTTTATTGAGGACCTTGTATCTTTTGGAGCTGGTTAGCCAGTGTTAGCACTTAGTTTAATCGGCAAGTTAAGATCGTGAGCCAGGAAATTTGGGGATATCAAGTTAAAGAAAGCGGTAAAAAAGCCGCATGTGATGCTGTTGAAGAAAATGCCAAGCGCTGACTGGTGCGAAGACTATGGAAAATGATGCGGCAACGACACTCTACTGCTCAAATGAACTTTGTCTGGCTGCCAACCCGCTAAGCAATAACTTTTGCCAAAAATGCCGTACTCCCTTACCAAAACGTTACCTGTGGGCTGTGGCATCCGGAAAAAGCGTCGGTAATCCTGGAGAAATATTTGCTGATCGCTATTTAGCGATCAGCAACTCTATTTTTCTAGATACCAAACCCGGTTTAGTGCCTCAAGCGCCAGACGTAGAGAGTTTACAAACAATCAGAGCTTATCTCAGGCTGATTCCCTACCGTTTACACGTACCTCAGGTGTATGGAGTCCTGTCTTTAAACAATGGGAAAACAAAGCAAGAAATTTTGCTTTTAGAAAAATCTCCGCTTCGACAAGATAGCGAAAAAGAAGTGCAGCCTTGTCGTTCCTTATTTACTGCTTGGAGTGATGCTACATCGATGCGCCAACTTAATTGGTTGTGGCAGATGGCAGAACTCTGGCAACCTCTCAAAAGTGAAAATGTCGCATCTAGCTTACTTGACTCGCAGTTACTTAGGGCAGAAGGATCTCTGTTGCGGTTGCTGGAATTACGAGCTGATCAGCCAACTTCACCTGAATTACATCAATTGGGTGAGTTTTGGCAGCAATTAGTGCCTAAAACAAAACCAGCCATATCTGAATTTGTGAGAGAAATTTGCCGTCATCTTGTAGAGGGAGAAATTAGCTCAAGTGACCAACTTTTGGCAATTTTAGATAAAGGACTCGTAGAAATAGGGCGATCGCAAACACCCACTATTAAAATTGCCACTAAGAGCGATACTGGTCCCAGTCGCCAACGTAACGAGGATGCGTGTTACCCATCAAGTGGAAGCATAATTGATAAGCCACCTAACCTTGAAGCCTTAGTCATTGTTTGTGATGGTATTGGTGGACACGAGGGAGGTAACATAGCATCAAATTTAGCCATAGAGACTATTCAGCAGCAAACACAGCATCTGACACAACTTTCCTCTGAGCGCTGTGTAAATCCCTCTATAGTGCTAACAGATTTAGAACAAGCAGCAGCAGATGCTAACGATAAGATCAGTCAGCGTAATGATAGCGAACATCGCCACGGACGTCAACGTATGGGTACAACCCTAGTGATGGCTTTGCCTGTTGCTCACCAAATGTACACCGCCCATGTCGGTGATAGTCGTGCCTACTGGATGACACGGCAAGGATGCTATCAAGTTACTCTCGACGATGATGTTGCCTCTCGTGAAGTACGACTGGGCTATGCTACATACCGAGATGCAGTGCGGCAGGGTGCCTCTGGCTCTTTAGTGCAAGCCTTGGGCATGAGTCCCAGTACTTCATTGCATCCGACAACCCAGCGGTTTATCCTCGATGAAGACTGTGTTTTCCTTCTTTGTTCTGATGGGTTAAGCGACTTTGACCGTGTAGAACAGCACTGGGAAACAGAAATATTACCAATTCTGACTGAGAAAAAAAACGTTACTGATGTAGTAGATACACTAGTAGAAATTGCTAATCATCAGAATGGTCATGATAACGTCACAATTGCTTTATTACACTATCAAGTCAAATACTCAGAACCAAAATCAAATTTGAAAGCAGATCTTGCTCATCCTTCATCAACACCAGCTAATAATTCTAGCTATCGAACGTCAGCTGCTACACTGAATCGCAGTCAAAACCAGAAAACTCAAGTCCTTTCAGACACAGTACCTCCTAAAGGTCAAAAAATACCATTACAGTTGGTCATACCATTAGTACTAGCTTTGGGAGCAGGTTTACTAACATTACTGATCCAACAGCGATGGTATACGATGTCAACACTCATTCCACCAAATCCGTTTCAAGGTTCTCGCTCTCCAACTGTGACTACATCCCCATCAGAATCATTTGACAAACTAAATAAAGGATCGTTTATAAAAACGAATAATGCAATATCATTAAGCACGACGGACTCAACTGGGGAAGCAATAGCCCCACAATATAGTCTTTTACAAGTGATCTCAATCGATCCCATTGATGACTCACACTCAGATACTCAGTTACAACTGAGGGTTTGTCAAGTTCCAGCTACATCGACATCAATCCCACAAAACACCGAAACTCCACGTATAGCGGCATCAACTCCAGCCAAACCTTCTCTAAAACCAGGAGATACCGGATCGACTTATCTCTCCAAAATTAAGTACTCGATCTCGCTCTTGCCACCAAAAGATTTCAGTAAATGTCTTTATAATCGGGAATCTTCAGTTCCGTCAACCCTTCAACCCGGAGCGGAACGTGATTCACCGTAAGCTAGTACCGCTCCTTGGAATTAAAAATTAAAAAGTATTATCTGTTGAGGTTAGCCAGGGTTTCTCCCAATGTTCTAAGCTTATCTAAAGCGTATTAGCACGACTTTATCAATGTATTTGAATAAAAAACTCAAAAGGCAAAAATCCTGCCTTTTAAAATTATTATTAGAAATTGTTTGACTTTACCTTTTCGTCAAAAAATGAATCCATGCTCTCCCTGAATCTGGCGATCGCCCGTCTCGTCAACACCAGTGCTGACAATTTCGCTATTTGGGTGCTGAACGCTCCCTATCCGAGTGGCCATGTTTTGCATGACTGTGTCTGGCCCCAACACCTGACTCAAACCTGGCATGCTTGGCAGGAGATGTTTGCCAATCATAGTGGCTTAGACATTTCTCCCATATCTGGTGGGCATTCTTCCCCACAGCCACTAGAATCGATTTTACCTCCTGCCACTGGAAGTGCAAACAGTTACAGTGTTCGTTTGATGCAACACTTAGGAATTAGCTTATGGAACTGGGTATTTGATGGACCAATTCTTAATAGTCTCGAACGCAGTCTTGGAATCGCGATGGGACAGCATACTCGTTTACGCTTTCAATTAGAAATTCGTGATCCGGATCTCATTGCCCTACCTTGGGAAATTATGCAGCGCGGAGCAGGGGTATCCCCAATCTCGTTAGTTCAACCTATCTTATTTAGTCGCACCACTAGTGAAGTCGAGCCCCTACCGTATTTGCGCACGGACCAGGCATTAAATATCCTGTTGATTTTAGGCGAAAATGAAGAGAAGCGACCGCTACAACTGGAACAGGAAGCACATCTTCTGAAAAAAACTCTTTCAAATGCTGTTTCAGGAAATGGCAATTCTCAAGGATATGCACCTTGTATGGTGAAAACACTCCTACAACCAACGCCTCAAGAGTTGATTGAAGAATTAGAAACCAACGCATATAATGTGTTATTTTATGCAGGTCATGGTTTGCCGGGACCAGACGGAGGTATGTTGTTTATGCGTCAAAATACGACACTCAATGGCATGGAATTGGCAAAAGTTTTAACCCGTACAGGTGTAAAACTGGCAGTCTTTAATGCTTGTTGGGGAGCGCAACCTGCGGCTATTGACAGACATGCAATCACCAATAGCAGTTTGGCAGAAGTGCTGATTCGTCAAGGTGTACCAGCAGTACTAGGTATGCGTGATGAAATTACTGATGAAGAAAGTCACAGCTTTATCCAAATCTTTGCTCAGGCTTTGCGAATGCGTAAGCCAATTGATGAAGCTGTGGCATTAGCAAGGCAACAGTTATTAACGCTTTATAAATTTAATAGACAAGCTTGGACTTTACCAGTCCTCTATCTCCATCCACATTATCATGGTGAACTCATTAAGAGTTTTGATGAAGGGATTACAGAATTACCAGAAACTTCTCTCATCGGGATGGGTTCTCTGGTTCCTACGGCTTTGTTGCGTAGTCTCTCACCGTCGGGTCGAACTTGTTCGCTCAAACCAGGAATCACCCGTATCGGCCGCACACAAGATAATGATATTGTTATCCCAGAACCTTCGATTTCTAGAAACCACGCTAAAATTTTGTGGCGGAATACTCTCAGAGGATCTACTCAGGTGCGAACTTATTACTTACAAGATTTATCCACCTACGGCACAACCTGGATTTTTCGCTCTTCAAGTTGGGAGCAAATCCACCGTCAGGAAGTTCCTCTAGAATCGGGAATGCAGTTAAAGTTTGGTAGTAATAAAAGTCTGCCTTGGGAATTTTGGATTGAAGAGTCCTCAAATTAAGGGACAAAACAATTTTTTTGACTTTTGGCACACACCCGCATATCTAGTATACGATTTTCTGTAAAATCAAATTTTTACTGCGGAAAATAGGTTTTGGCAAATGTAGCTGTAATCATCGCCAATAAATTACTTCGGAGACGACATATGGTTCCTAAAATCAATGGTTTGGAAAATTCTGATACCTTACCATCTCAAGTTGAATTAGAACTTTTAGAAGCTCTAATGGAACCTGATGACGGAACTTATCCCTGGAATCCAGTTGATGAGGAGTCAGAAACATATTTTCTCCAACTAGAACAGCAGTTTATTATTCAGGATTTACTTGATGAAGAACTGAACGAGAGATCGCAAGCTTTATACAACCAACTAGATCATCTATGGTTAAACTACAAAAACGATGATGGTGATATACCAACAATTGCTGAAACTCAACTTCATGAAACTTTACATAAAAGTTTTGGCTCCCGCATACCTGAAGGTTGGTTGGATAAGATTGCCCGAAAAGCAACGGAAATATTTAATTCCACGCAATCTATAAATGATCGATTAGTTAAATGCGTTCAAGCTGTACTACCTGCTTGGGGCTCGGAAGATTTGTTAGTCTTCGCCCGTTCTTATACTTATGCCACGCGAAGTAAAGCCCAAGAAAACGTTGAATTTGTACAGAATAAAGTTGAAAGTAGTCGTGAGTGGACAACGTTATCGGAAATTGAGCAGGCAAAAGTAAGTGTAGCGATCGCTTACCATGCTCTCACTCAACTAAAAAACTTTCAAAACGAAGATTAAATTTGCGTTTTCGCTCCTCATAGAAGTATGTTAAGCCAATACAACCTAACTATGTCAATTAAGTTGAGAGTTCATTGTTCATTGTTGATGGTTAATTACAATCAACGATTAACCATCAACACTTAATAGAACATACAGACTATGATTCAGTATTTAAGCGAACAGCATATTATCTAGGTCCGAGAAAGCGGGTAGCAAAATTTTGCGATCTCGTTGGTGATAGTGCTCTTGCCTTAAGAATTGCTGCCATTAAAAAGGCATAAGACAATACTCCGACAACGACTAGAAGCAAACCGTTGATAGCTCCTGTTGCGTTCCACAAAGCGTGCAGTCCTGCTGCACTGAGATATCCAACGAACAAGATTTGCCAACTTTTACTTGGCTTAAGCACAGCCAAACCAATAAAATAACCGAGATATCCGCTGTACGCCATGTGTCCTGCAGGTAAACCTAAAATTCGCGCAATCACCAGTTGCAAACCTGCCAGATCGCCAGCTCCTACCCCTGCCTGTTCCGCAAAACGTTGAGTCACTTCTGGTCCGTACTGTCCGAGAGTTTCTAACAGCGTGAAGGCGACGGCAGAAGCCGTTCCTAGAAGAATACCATCTAAAGGTTCCCAGACCCCGATCCGCTCACGCCAAGGAGACGGCAGTAGTCGGCCGACAAAAAAAGCTCCTAGCACTGGTAGTGCTTTCAGCAATTCTTCCATCAAGCCAGCACCAAAAAAGTGTCGGATCAGCAACTCTGTAAAGGTAATCGACTGATTTTCTGTTGGTACGTTACCGGGTAAGATCCCACGAAATATAAAGATAAATAAATCTAATACCGGACTGAGCAAAATCAATGCTGTAACCATTGCCGAGCCTAAGAGTACCCACCAAGGCTTATGTTTGCCACACAACTGGTAAATAAAGTAGTAAGCAGCAAACGCTATATAAGTGGCTACGATAATTTGATTTGTTTGCGGATTACCTACAGTGGCAAACATTAGTACCACGAATATCACTGTAAGTCCTCCTGGTACAAGGTAAGCTTTACGAGTTAAATCTTTGCCTGTAGAAATAATAGGAAAGAGTTGAGTAAAGCTAATAGAGTCAGGGTTGGAAGTGGAGTGGTAGCTATAGTTGGTTGGTGGCGGAAGTGATGTACCTATAGGTTGAGTCAGCGTGTTAGGCTGATAACTGTGTTCATACTCGAACTGAAATTCTGGACCATCATAACCTAGAGTTATGCGATCGCCTGGTAACAGTTGCTGATAATCATGTAATCGTTGTCCATTCAGATAAGTGCCGTTAGCGCTATCTAGATCGCAGAGTATCCAACTGTGTACGTTATTTGAGGATAAAGACACAGGACGTATCATCGCATGACGACGAGATACCATTCTATACTTCATGGCATCCAAGACAACTTGGCAGATCGGGTCGCGTCCAATGACTACTTCTTTACCAGGAAGCAACAAGTAGCGAGATTCTGACCCCATTGCTCCATTACCAGACACTAGCTGCACAAATGCATTCTGTCTTGAGTTTTTGCCCGTCATCAAGTTACAGGGTGTTTCTAAAAAGTGACATCAATTAGCCATAGGACTTAACCTATCTCTGTCAGGGTGGTTAAAAACCGCAGAAAATTAAAAGTTAATTTTCGACATTTGTCCTTTGTTTTCTTCAGTGTCTACGCAGTTCAAAAAGATTTTTAACCACGTAGACACTGAAGTTTTGCACCTGCTGGGTAGACGCGTTCGTACAAAGGAGAAATTTTTTACCTGCAAGGGCGTACACCTTGACAAGGCTAAGGACTTAACCGCTTCTAAAAACCTGTTCAAATCTGCTCATCACAAGTAGACATCATTGTACAGGCTAAACTCCACGGTATAAATTAGCTCAACTAGAAGCGTCTTTCGACTTAGTCTCTTCGCTTTTTCGCTCTGAAACTTTGACCACTAGCCCCCAGTTAGAGATCCTGAAACAATTTTCAGCACAAGACTTAGAATTTATTCAATTGGATAAAACTAGTTTGAAGTACATGTCTTTTAAGCTTCACACTTAACTGAGCGTTACTATCCTGCACTAGTCGAACGTGAGATGATTTTAACACAAACACAAAAGCCAACTCCCTTACCCAAAAATGAGTAGTAATGATTAGAGGTTAGTCGGAACTAAGTTACAGTTCGTCACCCCGGCCGCATCTCCGATGCTTGTTTGCTAAATACAATATAGCTTCACTTACCCTCTGTTTATCCTAAATAGTGACCACTCGCTCCGCTCAAAGTCAAAAAAGAAAAAAGGATTTTAGCACCATTATTTATTTATGGGATTCAAAATGTTTGACTTTTAACTTTTGAATGAGTGACTTCGCTCCCTTGAAGCGCGTGACTCCTGTCCCCTTAATGCAAATTAAATTCCGCCATTGCTTTAGGAAAGTTTTCGTTGTCATGTCCGGGGCCACTCAGTTTAATTAAGGCAAAACGCTGCAAGGGAGTTAACGCCACCCACTGTTGAAGTGTGAGACGTAAACCTAATTCTATAACTTTCTCTTTAAGGTTGGCTGGCACAGTGGTAGCGTCCAGCCATCCCGGATGGGGATCGATGGGTAATTCGGTAGCTTGTGTACCAGTCCGTTGTGAAATCAGCCGTTGGAGATCTTCGCGATATGCTTGTATTTCTGTTTCTGTAGAGCAAGGTTTTTCAACCAAAGCTTCGCGCTCTTCTTTTGTCAAATGATTCCAATCGGATAACTTGAATTTAATGCCGCAGGTATCAAGCTTGTAGCGTACTTGCATGGGAATGCAACGTAGAGAATCAACAAAATCTGATTCAAATTCAAAAAAGACCATAATATTGCACGCCGTTTAATTTTGATTTTTAGCATTACTACTGCGAATAATCCAATAGCTTATTGATAAAGCAAGAATTGTAATTCCTAGACCAATGATATCGATGCCTTTTAATTTTTCCGTATCAAGAATGATAATTTTTCGAGAAACGGCAATTAAAGAGGTTACAATAACTAATTCAACTTGAAAAACATGCTTTCGTAGATAAGACGTAATATTTTCTAAAATTTCTAAAGCAATCAAAACTTCCAAAAATAAACCAAAAATCTTCAATATTTTTGAGTTAAATGGACCAGAATTCGTATCAAATAACTCTCGAACTAGGAAAACCCCCAAATCCACAATGACTACTAAAATGACCAAGACTAGAAAAATCGAGAGAACTTTGGAAACTATTACCTCTACATTTTCAATCGCGTGCATGAAGTTTTCATCTTTGGTCGCTTGTAAAATTCGCTTTAGTAGTTTCCTCATCTGCCTTGCCCCCCAGTTTTTATTGAAAAGTCAAATGCAAAAATAAAAACCCCATAGATTAATCTATGAGGTTGATTGAAGATGGCAATTGAAGTAGCCTCTGCTGTAAGTTACTGTTCGTCAACGCATTGCTAATTTGCCCTTTGTTGTATTTAAAGGGCGGTTTCTTCTTCTGTTTCATTGCTGCTATAGCTAAGAGAACGAAATCTGTATCGTATCCCCAGTATTTAGCAGCTTAACATTCTGAGGGTAGTAGTTGATAGTTACTAATTGTTAACTCGACACCCACAGATACAAGCTGCACCGCGCAAGCTTTTAATTCCGGTTGTCCGGAATCAGGGCAAGATTCCGGATGAGTAAGAGCGTTGGCTTCAGCATTATCTGCCCACAATGCACCCCAATGTATGGGGACGAATACTGTACCAGGAGCGATCGCCTTGGTTAGGAGCGCCGGAAATTTAGCTTTTCCCCGACGCGATCGCACTTCTACTAACAGGTTATTTGTAATTTGCAACGTAGCCGCGTCGCGAGGATGAATCTCAATAAACGGTTGCGGATGCATGACACGGATTTTTTCAATATGACCAGTACGTGTTTGAGTGTGCCAGTGTCCGTAAACTCGTCCAGTTGTCAATATAAAAGGATAATTAGGATCTGGTGGTTCTGCCAGTCCCCGTGAGTGGTATGCCGCAAATCGAGCGCGTCCATCAGGAGTATGAAAACGGAGATCGGTGTAAAGCCTCTTTCCAGTCCTGATTCCTGAGTCCTGAGGAGCCAGCGCCGTGCTTTGGTTCCCAAAGTTGAGGCGACTGGCGTTCCTGAGTGCTGAGTCCTGAGTTGAGTTGAAGTGTAGAATGTTTTTTTCTTCTGTTTGTTCTAACTCAGCACTCAGTACCGAGTACTCAGCACTGTTTAAAGGGTGGGGCCACTGTATCGGACCTTGTACCAGTTGGTCGTGACTGATCCCTGTCATGTCGCAAGGGCGATCGCCAGTCAGTTTGACAAACTCAGCATAAACTTCTCCTGAGTTAGCAAAGGCAAACTCTTGTAAAAAGCCTAACCGACGTCCAACTTCTGCAAAAATTTCCCAATCTGCTTTGGCTTCACCAGGTGGAGTGCGGAATGCCCGACATAAAGTGACCATCCGTTCAGAATTCGTCATCACGCCTGTTTTCTCACTCCACTGGCTAGCAGGAAGCAGGACATGAGCGTAAGCTGTAGTTTCTGTCGGGTGATAAGCGTCTTGATAGATCGTAAAAGGCGATCGCTGCAAAGCCTTCTTAGTCCGCTCCAAATCTGGCATACTGACTGCGGGGTTGGTAGCTGCAATCCAGAGTAACCCCACACTGTTATTTTCCAGTGCAGTGATCATTTCCCAAACAGACAGACCAGGATAAGGCGAAATCTGTCCTTGCTTGATTCCCCAGAACTTCTCAACTTCCGTTCGGTGCTGGGCATTTTTCACTGTCCGATAACCAGGTAACAAGTGAGCTAAACCTCCTGCTTCCCGTCCCCCCATCGCGTTTGGTTGACCTGTCAGAGAGAAAGGTCCTGTCCCAGGCTTACCAATCTGTCCGGTCATTAAGTGTAAATTAATAATAGTTCTTACCTTAGCTGTCCCCTCTGATGATTGATTCACGCCCATTGACCACAGAGAAAGTACCCGTTCAGATTCACCCCAGTACCGAGCTGCTGTTTCTAAATCTTTAGTACTGATCCCACATTGATCAGCCGCGACTTCTGGGGAATAATGCTGAATCACCTCAGCGTATGCGGGAAAGTTACTGGTGCAGTCGTCGATGAAGCCAACATCCATATAGCCCCAGCGCATCAATAAATGAGCAATGCCATTCAACAAGTCAATATCTGTACCGGGACGAATGGCTAAATGTAAGTCAGCTGCAACGGCCGTCTGTGTGCGACGCGGATCGACCACAATCATTTTGACTTTGCGGTTCTTTTTGTGGTATTTTTCTAATCGGTTGAAAACAATCGGGTGACATTCAGCCGTATTGGTCCCAATTAAAAAAGCACAGTCGGTTAGCTCTAAGTCGTCGTAGCAGCAAGGAGGACCATCTGCACCAAAACTTTGAATGTACCCAGCTACCGCACTGGACATACATAAGCGGGAATTGGCATCAAAATTATTACTGCCCAGACACCCTTTCATCAGTTTTTGGGCTATGTAGTAGTCCTCGGTTTGAAACTGACCGGAGCCATACATACATATTGCTTCTGGTCCCTGAGTGTAGCGCACTGTTTGAATGCGTTTAACGATGAGATCAAAAGCTTCATCCCAACTGACACGCCGGAACTCCTGATCCAAAGAGTCTCGTACCATTGGGTAACGCAGTCTATTTTTATCTAAAGACTCAGCTATCGTAGCGCCCTTAACACAAACCATACCCTGACTGGATGGGTGTGCTTTGTCTCCCCGCACTCGCCAAATCGGATTTCCTTGGCTATCTCGATGAGTTTGTTTGCCCTGTTGTGCAGGTGGCGAAACCTCTAATCCACAGCCAACACCACAATAGGGACATAATGTTTTGGTAGATTCAGTCATGGTAGTTATACCGTGTTCATCCGAATGGCTAAATGTTGAAAGATTGCTGAGGGTAAGTTAAGGAGAATCACTATGTTGTCATTTTTCAATTTAAATAGCGGCACTCAAAGAATTTTTGCGCTGCTTTAAGAACGAAAACATGAATATTTGTGCGTGTAGAGCCGTGAGTACCTACCGATCCAACGTCTCTACACGCATATTGTTGAATGCTTTCTGATTGACTAAAGCTTTTAATCCTATTCTTCAGCTAGGATGACATTTTGGTTTGCCAATCCCTGTGATTCAGTGAAATCCTCACTGGCAAAGGAATTTCTTGGTTCTTTGAGGAAGAAGGCACACAAGCAGGAGCAGATGAGCGCTGTAACTCCCATCGTTTGAAACAGTGTCACTGGATTGGTTAAACTGAAAACTGTCAGATAAACCACACTGCCTAAGTTACCGTAAGCACCCACGCTACCAGCAATTTGACCAGTAATTTCTTTCTTAATTAAAGGAGCCATGCCAAATGTAGCACCGCATCCTCCCTGGACAAAGGCGGCGCATAATACGCAGGCGGCGATCGCAAGTGGTATAGCCCAGTTACTACGAATCAGGCTCATATTCAGATAACTAAAGCCGATGATGGCTGTCGTGACTGTCAAAGTCCACTTCCGGCTACCAAGGCGATCTGAGATGTAGCCACCGCCAGGACGAGAGATAAAGTTTAACAGTGGATATGACGAAGCAATTAATGCAGCCGTTACATGATTGAGAGTAAAAGTATTCTCAAAGAAAGTCGGCAACATGGAAACGACAGCCAATTCTGAGCCAAAGCTGCTGACATAGGTAAAATTTAATAGAGCAACTTGGCGAAATTCATAGCGTTCAGATGGAGGGTAAACTTTTCTTCCAACCAGCATCTCCCGGTTAACTTGCCACGCTTTGTAGCTTTGGAAAGCATATAATCCTGCTAACAGTACCCACACAACGTACATTTGCGACTGATTGATGAAGTGAATTTTTGGTTGAGCCAAACGCCAAGTTAGCAAAGCCAAACCTAGAATCAATCCCAAATTCGAGAGACACAGTGCTACAAAACTGTTAACACTAGTCACTTCCATCGCACCGTTTTTCTTGGGTTTCTTGTAAACTTTTCCGGTTGGCGTGTCTTGAACACTATTGTAATAAAACACGCCATAAAGAGCGGTAACAATACCGCTTAAGGTGATCGCCAAACGCCAGTTTGTCGCATTTCCACTTAAAAAAGCTGTACTTAATGCGACTATTGGCAATCCAAACTCAGCGGCAGCAGCACCAAAGTTACCCCAACCGCCATAAATTCCTTGAGCGCTGCCAGTTTCTTTGGGTGGGAACCACTCGGATACCATGCGAATTCCCACCACAAACCCCGAGCCGGCAATTCCCATTAACAGACGACCCCAAACCAATTGATTGAAGTCATGCGCTGTTGCCGTAATTAAACAGGGTACGACAGCATAGATAAGCAGAATTAAGTACGTAATCCTTGGACCGAAGCGATCCAGCAGCATACCAATAATAATTCGCGCTGGAATCGTCAGAGCCACGTTACAGATAGCTAGTGTTGAAATTTGCGCTTTCTCCAGATGTAATTCTGTGCCAATGGTTGTGGCAAACGGCGCAAAGTTAAACCAACATATAAATGTGAGAAAGAAGGCAAACCAAGTCAGGTGTAAGATGCGGTAACGACCGTTAAATGAAAGTAAGCCTTTGATCATTAAGGTTTCCTAAATTAGAAATTGAAATGTTAGTTCTTAGGTGTGATGACTGCTTCAAGTAAGCATGCGCCAAAGTGTTCGATTAGGAGGGAACGCAATACTGGTTGCAAGTCTTCGCAGGGAACGCCTTTAGTGACACAAGTTCCCAAATGTGCTTCTTTGCCTACTTTGCCCCCCATATATATGTCAACCCCTTCTACGGCTTTGCCATTTTTGCGAGCTTTGGTTCCCATCAAGCCAATATCTGCGACTTGAGGCTGTCCGCAAGAGTTAGGGCATCCTGTCCAGTGAATTCGTACCGGACGAGTCAGTTTCAACTCTGCTTCCAACGCTTTAATCATTTCCAAAGCGCGGTTTTTAGTTTCAATGAGGGCGAAGTTACAAAACTGTGAGCCTGTACAAGAAACTAGCGATCGCGTCAGGGGTTCGGGCTGAGTTTTAAATTTAGTCAGTAAATTTTCTGTTAAAAATGTTGCTAATTGCGAGTCTGGTATGTTGGGAATAATTAGGTTTTGCTCTACCGTAAGCCGAATTTCACTGCTGCCGTAAACCTCTGCCAGACGAGCAAGTTCAAACATATCATCAGCATACAACCGTCCTACAGGGATGTGCAACCCTACGTAGTTCAATCCAAATTGTTTTTGTTTATATACCCCGATATGGTCGCGTTTTTCCCAGTTGATTTCGTCTTGTTCTGTAGCAGACAATAACGGCTTACCTAATCGCTTTTCAACCTCCGAACGGAACTTTTCTACACCCCATTCGTCTATTAACCACATTAGACGAGATTTTTGCCGATTAGCACGTAAGCCGCGATCGCGATAAACTTCCAAAATAGCTCTACATACTGCTACGACATCTTCAGGTGGTACCCAAGCATTCAAAGGAATAGCCGCTTCACAACGTTTGGCAGAGAAAAAGCCACCGACGAGGATGTTGAAGCCAAACGTCAGAACTCGGCACTCAGCACTGTTTTTAAAGGCAGGAACGAAAGCTAAGTCGTTGATTTCAGCATGAACTGAATTATCTCGTCCGCCAGTAATTGCAATGTTGAACTTCCTTGGTAGGTTACTAAACTCTGGGTTCCCAACGCCATTGCTGGTGATCATGTCTTGAATTTGTTGCACCAACTCTCGCGTGTCGAACAACTCATCCGCATCCAACCCTGCCACTGGATCGCCTGTGATGTTGCGGACGTTGTCCATTCCTGACTGTATACTAGTCAAGCCAACTGCGCTCAATTTATTAAAGATATCTGGCAAATCTTCAATTCGGATGCCTCGCAATTGGATATTCTGCCTGCTAGTAATATCAGCGTTACCATCATCACCGTAACGCTGTACCACGGACGCTAACACGCGCATCTGATTGCTTGTAAGAATGCCGTTGGGCATCCGCATCCGCATCATAAACTTGCCAGGAGTAGCTGGACGAAAGAACACGCCTACCCACTTGAGTCGATGATCGCGATCAGTCTCATCCATTGCCTCCCAGCCCAAAAAGGCAAATTTCTCAATCTCGGCCTTCACAGCGAGTCCATCTTTTTCTGCCTTCAATTTCTCGAACTTGTTTAAGCTAGCTGTGGTAGTTGCTGTTTCTGTCATGAGCTAATTTTCGCGTGCAAGTTATTTATTGATCGCTATCCCTGTTGAATCAACAAGGATGCAGCTTAAAAGTGTGATTTCTGTGATTTATTAGATAAACCTTAAGTTAATGTTATGTAAACTGAAAAAACGTATGTTTTGTTACAAAAACTTTATGGTCTTGCGTAAAAGACAATGATTCTATGCGTTTTCCGCAATAAAGAGTGAAGGTAGTGGGTATATGAGTTGTAAGTTGAGAGAGTGCTAAGTGAAGAAGTGGAACTTCCACTTCACCCTACCTGCTTTTCGGTCAGAACTTCTAAAATGATGGCTTATTTGCCTTTCGGATCATTCATGGCTGTGAGTAAAATCAACTCATAATGTTTCAAAATTTTTCCGTGGCTATAAATCGTCGTCATTTCATCACTGGCTTTGGAGTGGGTTGGGTAGGAAGTTCTTTATCCGTCGTAATAGCGGCTTGTTCTTCCCAAGCATCTGGAAATTGGCAAACTATCGGGACATTAGAGGAGCTAGAAAAGAAAGGTCAGTTGCTTGACAAAAACTCACCATTAGGTCCGGTTATGGTTGTGGATGCGTCCAAAACCAATCCGGTCGCAGTTAACCCTACCTGTACTCACGCAGGTTGTACAGTGGAATGGAAGGGCAATGCTAAAAAATTCCAATGTCCCTGTCATGGTGCAGAATTTGGGATAGATGGCAAAGTACAAAGAGGTCCTGCAACAGAAGCACTCAAAATTTACGCAGCGAAGATAGAAGGCAATTCAGTTTTAGTGAAATAAAAGTTTTAGGGGTAATTAATAGTTAACAACTAACTCCACACATGGATAATATTAATCAGCTTTTGATGCAGGCGCAGGCTGCATATGATGCATATGACTGGTTATCGTTGAGTCAATACTTACAACAGTTAATTCTGGGCGAAAACTCAAAACATCCAGATATTTATAAAAATCTGGAACATTTGCTGAAATTATCTCTTGCAGTTTTAAAGGAAGGGGATTTTCAGCAACGCTGGGAGATATTTAAGGTTTTTAAATACTTTGATACTAATGTCATCCTCCCAATGGTAGATATTTTAGACAATGAAGAGACTGATGAAGAATTACAATGGTATGCAGTACAGATCTTAGGAGAACTGAAAAAGCCTGATGCTGTTGCACCTTTGGTTGAATTAATCAAAAAAGGTGAAAATGAAGAACTCCGGGTAATGGCAGCATCTGTGCTGGGGCAGATGGGTACACAGGCTATTACTGCCTTGACGGAATTATTAGCACACAAAGATACACGACTGTTAGCGGTGCAATCACTTTCCTTTATCCGCCAACCTGGAATTATCCCACCTCTGTTAAGTGTCGTGCAAGATTCACACGTTGCTGTACGGGCTGTAGCTGTTGAGGCATTGGGTAGCTTTCATGACGATCGCGTACCACCAGTGCTTTTGAATATTTTGAATGATGTATCTGCAACAGTCAGGCGAGAAGCAGTGCTAGGTTTAGGTTTTCGCCCTGACTTATGTTCAGAATTAGATTTGGTGAAGAGGTTACAATCCAAGCTTTATGACTTAGACGAAGATGTTTGTAGTGCAGCGGTAACTGCCCTTTCTCGGATGGGTTGTGAGGCTGTTGCTGAGCAATTATTTCAGTTGCTCATGTCGCCTCACACACCAATAAAGTTACAGCTAGAAGCTATCCGTGGCATGTCTTGGGTAGAAACTTTATCTGGCTTGGAGTATCTGCAACAGGCATTTCATCAACTAGAATTGTTACCATTGTGGCTGGAAATTGTCAAGGTTCTAGGGCGAGTACAGTCGCCTGACAACACTTGTAAAGCAACGGAGATTTTACTAGAAATACTGCAATCTCAGCATCCGGGGGTTGAGATTGCTACAGTCAAAAGCGCGATCGCTCTATCGTTTGGACACTTAGGCAATCAGCAGGCTGTCGAACCATTAACCGCAATGTTGACAGATCCAGACGATTCGGTGAGATTACACGCGATCGCTGCACTAAAAAATTTAGAATATCTTGAGGGTTGTTAAAGCCGACTTTCCGCACTTCGCCTTGTAATACACGTAAATTTCCAATATCTGGCTAATGGTGGTTAGATAACCATCGCAAATCATCAATAATATTCAATATTAATACTTAATTATTGAGTATTATTAGAAATTGTTCTTGAATATCAATAGATTACATCTTGAAGTGCGGAATATGGGTTAAAGGTAAAGCTACAGATCCCGTTAAGTACTTCTCAGACACGCGAAAATCAGGATTTAGGTGTGGTTAAATCTCTCGGAAAACCTCTCCCCAAGCTAGATTTATCACCTTTTTCTTTACCCCCGGCAGACATTCGCTCAGTTTTCTTAACCTATCACAGATGTTTTCTTTGCCCAGGCAAAAGTCCCGCAATCCAGCGTTTTTAGTATAGGATAAAAATTTAATTCTATTTTAACCAAAATATAATCATAGTGATCAGCAAGATGCGATATTGTACTTTTCTGTATAGTGTAAAAGTAAAATTTTTTCCGTTGCTACATAGGTAAAATAAACAAGTTTAGAATCATGTTTATGATTAAATTTCAGAAAAGTCATCTACGAATGTCGATCTGGTTTGCACTTGGCTTGATCTGCGTGCTTATGTTCGCGCTCGGATTGCCTCAGCTAGGTTCAATAATGACCAACTTCAATCATCAGGGTTCTTTACATGCATACACCCCAACAAACCAACCTGGGACTCCGTATTGGTCGGTTGGGGTATCTAGGGATTCAAACCATCTGCCAGATTTTTAGTGGCTCCTGGGTTTTGTCGATCCCAATTTCAACTTTTGACGAAACATTTCCAAATAAATTTTCTCCAAATAAATTTTCAAGACAACTCCAATGATTTCCTGGTTTGAAATACGTGTACGAGTGATCGCATGGATCGCCAGTTGTTTGCTGTTTATTTCGACGTTCTGGATTGAGCAACCTGCCTTTGCCTACGAAGCTCCGGGTAATGGCGTTAATGTGATTATCATGATTGGTGATGGTATGGGTTGGCAGCCTGCACGAGCAGGTGCAATCGCCAACGGCGCTCCCTTTTACACTCGCGGTAAAGGTAGTGGTTTGAACATTCAGAAGTTGAGTGGTTATACTTATGCCACGACCTATGGAACTACGATTTATGACCAGAGGTTGGGTAGATTCAGTACGAGTAATACCGCAACGGATGAAACCAATCCGGTTACTAATGCCAGTCCCTTACGTCCCGATTTTTCCTTCAAGCCAACGCCCTTTAACTCTGGTATTGATATAGCAGATACAAGCGCAAGCGGCGGTGCTACTGACCAGAGTCTAGGTAATCTGGTAGGTTGGGAGCCAGAAAAAGGTGGTGACAATCCCTGGACACCTGCCACCCCTCAGCCCTGTGAAATCGAGGTTCCTTATGGGCAATCGATTTCCTCAATCCCCCAACGGTATACCTGCCAAGCAGAGTACATCAAACTCAGCTATCCCGACTCGGCAAATACAGCCACAACGCTTTATACCGGGGTTAAGAGTTACAACAGTGCGATCGGGGTAGATATCTACGAGAAACCTCTAGAGACTATCCTGCAAACAGCAACTAAGCGTGGAAAGTCTACAGGTCTGGTAACCTCTGTGCCAATTGACCACGCAACCCCTGGTGCAGCAGCAGCCGCTGTCAAGCGCCGCAACAGATATGATGGTAATTATCCGGCGTTAGACAACCTTTTACAGCAGGCAATTCGACCTGATTTTCAGGAAAATCCTGATCGCCCAGACCTACAAAACACCTACCTACCTACAGTGCTGCTAGGTGGTGGTCATCCCCTCGACCACGATAATACCGTCAACACTCCAGGAAAGCCAGGATATAGAGACCCTGGCACTTGCAACTACGTTTACATTAGAGCCTCTACCTACAAGGAACTGACGGGTAAGACTTCCCTAAGTGATGAAAAAGCTTGCAGCGCTTCTGCTGCGTCTAATCTCAACAACCGCTATGGCTATCGTTTCCTAGAGCGGAGTCCGAATGCGACTAAGCTTTTGTTGAAGACTTCTAGAGAAATTAATCCCAACAATGGCGATCGCTTACTAGGTCTCTATGGGGCGCGAGGACAGGAAGGCAACATTCCAGTTAGCGGTGCTGATAGAGATTACAGCATTACCGGTCTTGCCAACTTTGCACGTCAAACTTCTCTGTATTTCCGTAATGATGCTGATGGTAGACCTGTGCTTTACCAGCGTGGTGATTTGCCTGTGAATGATACTGATCGCCCCCTCCAACCAGGTGAAATTGATGAGGCATTCATTACACGTGAGGTGAACGAGAATCCTACCCTCGCGGATATGACCCAGGCGGCACTGAATGTCCTGGGTAAAGACCCGGATGGCTTCTGGCTGATGGTGGAAGGTGGCGATATTGATTGGGGAATCCATGACAACAATATCGACAACATCATTGGTGCAGTACTCGACTTTGATAAAGCTGTGGGTCTTGTAATTAAATGGATCGAGCGTAATGGTGGTTGGAAGAAGAATGTACTGGTTGTCACGGCTGACCATGACCACTACCTGACGCTGTACCCTAACTTCCCAAACTTGTTGAGAACCAAGGGTGCAAAGGCACTCACCTTCAGTTCTGAAACTGACTCGGAAAAAGTAGGTCACAGTTTTGGCTCAATTCCTGAGGACAAGTATGGCTGGGGGAACCACACTCGCCGTCCAGTGCCTGTTTACTATCAGGGTAGACCGTTTAAACTAGATAAGTACATCGGCAAGGGTTATAAAGCCTACGGATTTGATATTCCTGGCATTCCAGGTGGAGTAGACCAGGTTAACATCTATAAAGCGATGTACGAGGCAATTACCGATGAAGAACCCCAGGATTCTTAGAGAATAGAAAGTACACTTTTTGATTTGTAAATTTCGTTGTAGGGATATTACTTATGCAATGTCCCTACAATTTGCCAATATATAGAGACATATATAGGGTAAATCCCAAATTTAGGCGCGGACAACTGTGATCGAACGCCCATTTTTTGTAGTTGTAACTTGTGTCGTTAAGCGTTCTTCAATTGACGGCAGGTTGAAACGTCGGTCGAAAATAATTAGCCAACCAAAATTAACTCCTAAGCGTGCTAAATAGGAGTCTAACTGTTCAAGACCCGAATTAAGAGGGTCTCCTTTTTTATTGTGCCAAACTTTTAATTCAATTCCTAAAGTTAGATTTCCATATTTTAAACACAAGTCCATGCGATCGCGAAGCGCTGCTGCGTTCGCGAAGCTTCTCCCCTTGGGAGAAGCGCAGATCGCGTCCAATTGCATATTCGCGTTCGAGAGTTCCACCTCCATTGACAACGCGATGCAAAAATGCCATCAGTACTATATGTGGTGCAATTTCGTGATATAGTGCACTATTAAGTAATGGCTGACCGTGCTGACGCCAGAATGCCAAAAATGTCTGTAATAAGACATCGGTATCTATTTCCCCATCTGGAGTTAACCAGCTCGGACTAATGTAAGGTAAGCTATCTTGAGTCCCTTGTACTAAAACACGAGGAATGACCTCGCGGTAAATAGGATTTGCGTAGACGCTCTTAGCGGCTTGCCTATGGCATTGTCAGTCCTGCAGATGGATCGCGTCGCAACAACCCTAAATCAATCAAATATTGTCGGTCATCTGACGGAGTATCTCCCAATGCTTGCCCTGCTAGCATCGGTTCAATAATTGCTTTTATTCTTGGTTCTCGAAGTCTTTCAGCAAGAGAATCAAGATGAGTGTCTTGACGTGCAATTAATATTTCCTTTGCTTTTAAAATATGTTCATGTGTAATTGCTACATTTGTATCCTTCACCAGATATTCTACAACTTCTTTAGCAAGCGCATTGACTAACCAAGGTTGTCCTTGAGTCAAATCAAATGTTGTTTCGATTGCTTTAGAGGTAAAAACTTGTCCCGTATCGTCAGTATGTTGCTGGTAGAGTTCTGCAACTTCGGTAGCGGTGAAGTACCTACACCAATTGCAAGGCAATATGGTGTAGGCTTCGAGTTAATTC
>CALMVQ010000328.1 GCA_937873135.1 uncultured Scytonema sp.
CTGTACGGGCAGGTTTTATCCGATAATCGACCTATTTAATATTGATAGGTAAAACCTGCCCCTACTTCTAACTCTTAACTCCTAACTTTTTACTTTGTACCATGCTCCAGCCAACTATAACAAAAAGCGCACCCCAAGCCAGAAATCCCAGATCCCAATAAAGCTGATTTGGTCCTGGTTTGACATGATGGATACCGAGAATGTGGTGATCGATAACTCCTTCTACCAAGTTGAATAACCCAAAACCGATTAGTATTGAGCCGAAGTAGATGTTTGATGACCAAGAAACGCGATCATGTCTTCCGGCACGCCACAGCAATATCACACCTGTAACAGTCACAACCCAGTCGAAAGCATGAAAAAATCCGTCCCAAACCGTGTTTAAATCAATGTTATAACGAGTGGTTAAAGGTCGAATGCTACTTAACATGTGATGCCATTGGAGAATTTGGTGGAGTACAATGCCATCAAAAAATCCTCCAAGACCGACACCAAGGAAAATCCCAGCAGTAATCAGTGGTGCATTTTGGTTGCTTGTCTCGTTCTTTGTTTCCATTCTCAACCTCAAAAATGTTTTCTATATCTTTTTGAAACTCCTGACTTTACGCTAGTACCGCTACCCTAGCGTTCTTGAAGGGCTTTGCCCAACGGGAAGAACTTCCAAGGGACGCAAAATTAACAATTAAAAAAGCTTAAGTTGCAGGGTGTTTAGCAATTGCGTAGACGAGCAGCGGTGAGACAGCGCTGCAGGAGGGTTAGCCCTCGCTAGGCGACTGCGATCTTCGCAGCGTTAGCGAGTCCTCTCCCAAGGGCGAACGAGCGTCATCCGTTAGCGCAGCGTTAGCGACGTTCGCGTAGCGTCTCGCACCAGAAGGAGCGTCAGGGCTTCCCCCAGGGTATGGTAGCTTTGTTTCTGCGTTCCGTATGCTAGGTTCGTTTCGACTTCTAACTTTTTCTTATAATAGAACTCCGTTCAGAGTGATGAAGTTTCAAAGGATACTGGAGTTAGGTTGATTTTCTTACCATTTTTGACTTCTTGCTAGAATCTACGGTGATTATAGAAGTTGATGATAAAAGAGTATTTTCCCAATGACTATCTACTTTTACAAAGTTTGGCAACCTTATGGCTGTTTTTCCAACTTTTCTCTCCACGAAATCAAAATTAAGGGTATCCACTGGTTAACAGTTGAGCATTATTATCAAGCACAAAAGTTTGAAGGTACAAAAGATGCTGTCATTATACCTGTCATTCATGCTGCCGAAACACCAGAATTAGCTGCGGCATTGGGACGCGATCGCACTCGTCAAGTTCGTTTAGACTGGGAAGTGGTCAAAGTTCAGGTAATGCGAGAAGCTGTGCTGGAAAAGTTTTTGACTCATACTGATATTAGAGAAGTTCTTCTCGGCACAGGCAATGAAATCCTTGTGGAAGACTCACCAAACGATTGTTTCTGGGGTTGTGGTGCAGATAAAACAGGTCAAAATCATCTTGGTAAGACTCTGATGTATGTACGTGAAGAAATCCGCGAGTCACTTTCCTTGTCAAAAGGCTTCGCACCTGGAGTGGGGGAATAGAGCTAGAGAAAGTGGAATTAAAAATTAAAAATTAAAAAGTTTGAAATATAAGAGTTTTGGCTGTTTGGGTTGGTAGCTTTATGGACTTTTTTCTTGGTTGTGCAATTTGGGCATATAAAGGTTGGGTGGGTGAATTTTATCCTCAAGGTACTCGTCAGGCTGATTTTTTGCAACTCTACAGCCGACGCTTCACCACAGTTGAAGGCAATACAACTTTCTACGCCGTGCCTAATCAGGAAACTGTCACTCGTTGGGCTACAGAAATCCCATCCGGTTTTGAATTTTGCCTCAAATTACCAAAGGACTTTACTCACAAAGGATTGCTGCAACCACATATATCTGATAGTTTAAACTTTCTACAACAGATGCGTCCTTTAAATCAACATCTCGGGCCGATCTTTGCCCAGTTACCACCTAGTTACTCACCTGCATTACTTGATGATCTGACTATTTTTCTGGAAGCTTGGCAGCAAACAGGTAGCGATCTTGCTTTAGAGGTTCGTCATCGTGACTGGTTTGTAGAGCCTCATGCCAGTCGTTTGACAACGCTTTTAAAGAGGTTAGGCGTTGGTAGAGTGATCCTAGACTCTCGTCCTATCTATACTGGAGACGAAGATCCACAGTTACAATCTGAGCGGCGCAAGCCTAAACTACCAGTAGAATTTAGTATAACAGCACCTTTTAGCTTAATTCGCTTTATTTCTCATCCCAATTTATCAGTGAATCAGCCATTTTTGGAGGAATGGGCGACTTATATTAAACAGTGGTTGGAAGCAAAGACGCGAATTTATTTCTTTGTTCATTGTCCAATAGAAGAGCGATCGCCCAGTACAGCCCGTTATTTCCAACGGTTCTTGGAGGACAGTGGTGTAGCAGTTCCACCTCTACCTTGGAATAACCTGGAGACTCCACCTAATCAACTGAGTTTGTTTTGATCCTCTTGCAGTAACCAAAACCCAGTGTAAGTCATCCCTGAATCATCTGGTTGCACTAACAAAAAATGCAGTCCTCGACTTTGCTGTTTGCGTTGTTCGTAAATTTTGGCAGCAGCAGCAACCTCAGGATCTTCAAATGTTGCTACAATCCACCTGTCTGCTAAACCAGCTTCTAAAATTAACCCATGACTTTCACCTGCAATGTAATTTAGCGCTACGGGACGTACTTCTTGCAACCACTTTGCTAAGCGCATTGATTGTCTTCCGCCATAAATAATGACACCAGGTATCGGTAAGGTTGATGCCAGTCCAAGATTGATAGGTAGGAGATCTTCTGGCAGAAGTACAATTGGAATCGGGCGATCACTAAACGCTTCTCCGATATCACTAGCTGGAACTGTTGCAAAGCGCCACTCTTTTCCCCAAACGTTTTCTGGTAATGGTACAGGTGGTGGTTTATCTAAACTTATCGGATATTGCTTTTCGGCTAACCACTGTTTTAACGCCAAAGTGTGGCGGGTTGGTTCTACGCAAATACCTAAATTATGTCCTGCTTGTTCAATTAAACTCAATGATTGAGGTCGAAACACCTGAATGATGTCTGGTTTTTGTTCGCTTGCAGCTTGCTGAATTTGAGAGACAAGCCAATTTGAACTGGCTTCTGACTGGAGACAAGTCGCCGTATACTCAAAGCTACGAGTTGTACTACAAATCAACAACTCCCATACGACTTGTCCTTGAACGTTCTGCTGCGGACGACGGTAAAAATCAGCCTGCCATACCAGACTCATATTAACTAAGTTAAGGGGGTTCTAAAACGGAGAGGGGGGGATTCGAACCCCCGTTAGGTTTCCCTAAAACGCATTTCGAGTGCGTCACCATCAACCACTCGGACACCTCTCCACAAGGTATATTATTTCTACAATAATGAGATTAGCATACATTTTATCAGTTTTTCACGGAAGAATTTGTAGCCGATATACCACATTGTCCACACGGAACCGCGAATCGCATGGGGTTCGGGGATGTAAAGCGCAGCTTTACTAAGGAGAGGTTACGCGACAAGTGTTTAACCGGACATGTGCTCAACAGAGATACAGCTTCTATTGGAAGCTTGAAAAATAAAGCAGCTTGCTGTTACAAGTTTGAAGATTTGTTTTCTGTTCCTTGGATAAATGCTTCAAACTGACGCTGCGGAGTCCATTGAACGGCACCGTCTTTTCCTGTGATGAACAGTTTCGTCTGGCTTTGACTGAGTTCGGACAAGGTTTTTGGATCGAGTGTCGTTGAGGATGCGATCGCTACTTGCGGTTGCAGGAGCGGAACGAATTCTTTTAGGGATTCACCTAGACACCACAGCACTTGTGGACGTTGTAATCCGCTACTTTTCATTATTTGGAGCAACTCGTTCGATTTGAGATTACCGATTAATAACCAACTCTGACCGAGAATTTGCATCTGCATGATCGGTAATTGGTCGTTGATTAATTGTGCCACAGTTGTGCCAGTACTTACAGTTTGACCGACTGACAGGGGTTGGTAAGTTCCCTTTTGCTTTTGCACTTCTTTTTGAATTTCTAGACTAACGAGGGTATTGTCTGAGGTGGGAGAATAGTCGTAGAAAGTTTTAATTGGTAAATGTTGCAGTAGCTCAAACCAACCATTACTGCTGTTGCTTTGAAAATCTTTAGCGATCGCCCAATCAATTTGATTCACACCCTGCTGTTGTAAAAACGGCAGTATTGTATAACGTCCTGTACTTTCATTTCCACTGTTAACCAGCGTTACCTTTCCTTTGTCTTGAATAACTAACACTGGCTCTGCACCTGAGGCTAGCACTGTTATTTGAAACACTGTGTTTGCATGCCAAATCGGAATGAATACCAAACCTACAGCCATCAAGCTTGCAAACAACCACCGTTTTTGCCACCAAGGGACTAACCAAGTGAAGATTATTAATGTATAAATTACTATTACTGTTGCAGTAGATATACTGCCAACTGCCACAGAATTTCCTGGCAATTGAGCGACAAATTGCTCCAATTGAATAAGAATATGTGTTGGATGATACAAAAAACTTGCTAAAGCACTTCCAATATCAGGTAAGATTAAGCCCACTAAACCGCTGATCATCCCACCAATAATAATAATAGAAACCAACGGCGTCGTGAGGATATTCACGGGTAAACTGTAAACTGGGATGATACTGAATACGTGCAACAGCAGTGGTAACGTCCAAATGATTGCTGCAAGGGGAACGGCAATCAATGCAGCGATTGTGGGAGGTAACCACTCTAACCGTTGCATTAACGGCACGAATGTAACGACCAATCCCAGCGTTGCCAAAAAACTCAGTTCAAATCCTAAATCCCAAATCCATAGGGGATTAAGTAATAACAACAGTACTGCCGTAACGAGGAGTGCACCTATCTTTTTGACTTTTCGTTTCAATCCTACGCCAATTAATGCCGTAAATCCCATGATGACGGCTCTAAGTGCTCCTGGCTGAAAACCTGTTAAAGTCAGAAAAATAATTAATGCTATGGTGCCAAGGGTAACTTGAGTGAATCTTGTTGAACGTTTTGTGAGGGCGAGTACGGTACCTAAGATGATAGAAGTTTTTAACCCCGGAGCAGCTAAAGCATGAGCCAGTCCCACCTTTACAAATAAGTCGCGGATATCGTAGGGTACATCGACAACTTTACTTCCTAATGTCATTGCACTGACAAGAGGACCTTCTGGAACACCCAAACCACGAACTTGCGATCGCACAATCCGTTCTCTGATTCTCCACAATCCCCATTTACGATCCTCATCCACAACATTTACCCATCGTCCGGAAAAACCAGCAAAAGCGCCTTGTTGTTTGAGGAACTGCTGAAAATCGAAGGCACTCGGATTTAATGCTGGTTTTGGTTTATAAAGAATGCCTGTTAAAGCGACTTGTTGACCGGGATATAATCCTGTAGATTGCAGTAAGGGTACAGTAACATACAACTTACCCGTGACTCCTTTACTTACAGCTGCTGGACCAACATCATTCTTTACCTCATTAAGCTGAGTGGCTTCCAACCAAAATTGTCCTCGCTGACTGCGAGTCATACGGGGTGAACTCGTCAGTGTACCACGAACAATAAAAAGTTGTTCTTGGTTGTCGCTATTATCTGAAGGAACAAAATTACTAATATCATTTGCACCTGGATGAGGAACCCGAAATTGAAAATACACGCTTGCCAGCAATCCCACTAAACCTGCAACTAACCAGACTTTGGCACTGGGAGTGGGGAGTGGGGAAGAAAGATTTTCGTTGCTTTTTGTAGGTGATCGCCCTGGGGTGTCTTTGTTAGTCTTTGCTAAAGAATTCTTCTGTTTAAGCAGGCGTCGTTGTTTGAATAGAATCGCCCCGATAACGCTTATAACTAACATCCACACTCCACCCCAAGGAACTGCTGTCAAAAGCAACCCGAAAATGTAGCCTAGACAGATAATGACACCACTCGCCTGAATCATTAGAGTTTTTGCACAGCAACTCCCAGACTTCTAGTCTGAGGGCACAAACAAATTTTGGCAATAGCGATCATTGTGAATCAGCACTTAAGTTGCTTCTTTAAACAGCTTAAATAATAATCTGTGTGTGTATTCTTCTCTTCTATATCTTCAACAAGTTTAGAACGCCAACCAGTTAGCCCCACAAAGCTACCCATAACAAACATCACAATTGCCATCATCACCGGATGTCCCCAATGCACAATTGGTTCAGGAACTCCTAAAGAACGAAACCACGCCGCAATAGGTTCTAAAACTGCGCTTAAATTCACCATACCTCACACATCCTCTCTTAACTTGGCGCGGGCAGTCGCCGTGACTGTGGGAGATCCACCGCTTGGAGCGCTACCCTTATTTTGGCGATTCATTACCCTACAACTTCTTCAAAAGCGGAAAGCCCAATTTTTCCCTCTGTTCGACATAAAGTTGAGCAACCTTCCTTGCCAGCTGGCGGATTCTGGCAATATAGCGAGTCCGTTCTGTCACTGAAATGACTCCTCTAGCATCCAGCAAATTAAAGGTATGTGAACACTTCAACACATAATCCAAGCTGGGTAATACGAGTCCTCGCCCCGTTAATTGTTGAGCTTCTTGCTCGTACATATTAAATAGTGTGAGCAGCATTTCCGGATTTGAGGCCTCAAAGTTGTAAGTGCATTGCTCAATTTCTCCTTGAAGGTAAACATCCCCATATGTAATGTTGTCTGTCCAGTGAATTTTAGTGATAGCTTCTACGCCTTGGAGATACATAACGAGTCTCTCCAAACCATAAGTGATCTCAATTGACACCGGACGGCAATCGATTCCCCCACATTGCTGGAAGTAGGTAAATTGAGTAACTTCCATCCCGTCTAACCAGACTTCCCAACCAGTTCCCCAAGCGCCCACCGTCGCATCTTCCCAATTGTCTTCCACAAACCTCACATCGTGATCCTCCGGGCGAATGCCCAAAGCCCTGAGAGAATCAAGATAAATCTCTTGAATATTATTCGGTGAAGGCTTAATCAGAACTTGGTACTGATAATAGTATTGAAAACGATTTGGGTTTTCGCCGTAGCGTCCATCTGTAGGGCGGCGACATGGTTCAACATAAGCTACAGACCAAGGTTCTGGTCCCAAAGACCTCAGAAAAGTCTGGGGATTTTTAGTACCTGCTCCTTTCTCAATGTCGTAAGGCTGGGCAATAAGGCAACCGCCATCAGCCCAGAACTGATGCAATCTTGCTATTACCGATTGAAAATTCATGCCCTTCCCCTTTCTTAATCAGCACAGTAACTAACCTATTGTTGCCTAAACCCTGCGCTGAAGCGAAGTTTTGCCCGTTCAAAAAAAAATTTGGAAATTTCTTTTGAAAACAGTTGACAAAAAGAAATGGAGTCGCTATATTGAGAAAGTACCAGATGAGAGAGCGCCGCAAAGCGACGACTCAGTGGTAACTGAACCTTGAAAATATTATAGTTGATAAGCCAAAAAAAAATCAATTGGTTGACGTCAGTAAAAGAATGAAACCTTAGCTGACAGGTC
>CALMVQ010000329.1 GCA_937873135.1 uncultured Scytonema sp.
ATTTAGCACTTAGTCAAGGAATTGACATCGAAATTTCCAGGTGCAAGATATGAGTAAACGTTCCATCCGCAAAAATTTCTTTAAAATTTTGATTAAGTATGGGATGCAGTCTAAAAAATGCTGAACATACGTTTTGCGAACGTAACACGTGCTTGAGTTCATTCATAGCAAAATCTGGAAATTCAGGTGTGCTTACCCCTGCTTCATTTAATAAAATTCCCCCATAACCATAAGGTGATACAACATCAAAAATTTCTGGGATCATTGATTGCTTGGTCAATATTTCATTACAATTACGAAGTAAATAAGGCACAAAAAAATTTTTTTCCCCATCTACCATCAAAAAAGCTTTGGGAATCGTTTTTGTTCTTCTTGCCTCTATATCCAGATACTTAGGTGTATGATAAACATCATGACACAATTTTTGTAGAGTTTCCAACCATAAATCGTTGTGCAAATCAATTACTTGTATATTCATTGTTATAGTAGTCAGACAATGAGTGTAAAAAATTGTCTATTTTGAGGCAGTTATTAATTCTTAGTTTGAACACGAATAACTAATGAATAGCTTTTAACTTTCTTCCTGCGACCATAACACGGGAAATACCGTTGGATCGCTAAAATCAGGGTTACCGTTAGGTAGTTTCCGGCATAAAAACTCATCAAAGATATGAATCTCTTGTCCTTTCTTGTTCCAGGAAGGCCGATAATGATTGGCTTCGTCCTGTAAATGTACTGCCATTGCCAATCGAAATGACTGGCTGTAGTTGGATAAGCTGCCATGAATCGTCCAACAGTTATGAAAGCTAACTTGTCCCTTTTTCAGGATCATGGGTATTTTGACGACTTGCCGTCCACATGAGCGGAATTTCTCTTCCATATCCTCCAGATTATGGTTGTTAAAAAACCGTGTATCTTCGATGCCTGACCATTTATGGCTTTTATCCAGTACAACGAGCGGTCCACGTGACTCGTCGCAGTCATGGAAGGGAATCCAGGCGGTGATTAAGTTGTCTGAACTGCAAGTAGACCAGTAAGCGCGATCAGCATGCCAGCCGATCGCACTCTTGCCATTCTTGTCCTGAGGCGGTTTATAAACAAGTTGATCGTCTAATAAGCGAATTTGCTTTGTCTTGGCTAAGCGTGCGGCGATCGCTCCAATGATTGGCTGCAATCCCAACTGGCGGAGTTCTCTGTTTTGCAAAGATACGAATTCGTTATTGCGAACAACATCATATCCATCTTCTGGTTTCCAGTCGCTATACCCACTACTAATAGGAAGTGGTGTGTCTCGCTCTGTCCTGTAATACCTTTCGCTACCTTGGATTGCCTGATCAATTATTTCGTCAGAGAGTATCTTTTTTGAGATATACCAGCCGTGTTCTTTGTAAAAAGCAACATCTTCTTGGCTGGGCAAAAGTGCCAACTGCTCCTGAGAAAGGGGGGAACTCAAAATGTCCATATATTCTTTATTTCTTACAAATAAAGTACAACATTCCTTTGATTGGTTCTTGCCTTAATGTTTCCAACGATAAATGCATTTTTTCTTGACTAAGCTGCCCATCAGAACTAATACCGACTATGTCAAAATTTGCTGCTTTCAAACTTTGGTATGCTTCCTCAAGCTTGTACCAATACATATAAGGTTGTTGATCGACCAGCGAATTTAAATTCAATTTGCCACCTAGTTTTAGTCTAGGAACATATTGAAGTGACCATTGGGAATTACCAATCTTTCTCAAAGTTTGTAGATATATTAAGTATGGTAGATAAAGAGGCTTTCTAGACCTATGCTCAAAATTTAAAAAGGAAAATATTGCAGTACCCCCTTTTCTTAAAATGCGATAAGCTTCCTTAAGAGCCGTCAATCGTCCTAAGTCATCTTCAATACAACAAATAATTTGTTGAAGATAGATTATTTGGTCAAAAAAACCATCATCGTAGTTTAATGCCGTTGCATCACCTACAGTAAAAGAAATGCTATTTGTAGTATCTCTCTGTTTAGCTTGTTCAATAAATTCGGGTACGTAATCAAAGCCGTAAAGGGATGTAAACCCGATTTTTTGCATTTCTAATACAATTCTGCCTCCTGCTGTCCCTGCCTCAACCGTTTTGCCCTTTTTATCTAAATATGTTTCTAAAATAAATTTTTCTTGTTGAGACAAATTTTGGCTATATGCCCAATAATCGAAATCTACAGTACTATACGCTTCCTTATTGTTAGGCATCAGTATAACCTCCTAAATTTTTTAGCAGTAACTTTGAAATCTTCAAGATTTGTTAGTGAACTATACACGATGGCTTTCGAAAGACTTGCATTTTCCGTTGAGGCATTTTCCAGTCTCAAGCTCGAACTCATAGTGATGACCAAGACACCGCAAAATTCCTCCTGGTAACACCTCTCCCACCTCATGCAAGTCAAGACCTGCGTGACCGAGGAAAGTAACGTTCATAGATGTTTTATCTGGTACTTGATAGATTCAATTGAGAGAACGATAGGCTGGGAAAAAATTTGACTGAAGTAGCGCTTCCGGCTGAGTTTTTAAAGTTTTTGCCCGTAATTCTACTAAAGAATGATATTTTTCTGCGTCTATAATTAGGCGCTGGGTCAAGTAGGGATGCCTTTGCTTAGAAAAGCCTGCTTTGAAATTGTACAGACTATCTTTGGCTGCGCCAACGCCACCGCCCAAATGCAAAACTTTATCACCACGTTCTTTAGCCCAAACTCGAACGTAATCAAACATTAACTTGCTGGGTGTTTGTTTCAAAAATTCGTTTTTTGTTCCTCCAAGGTGGTATTGAACAATTTCACAGCATTCAGTAAATATCCCAGCACAAGCAACTTGATTATTTAACTCTACAATCCCCAAGTGAATTTTTTCATTCAGATTTGCTAACTCTATGAAATATTCACGATCAAAGTAAAAAGATTGTTTCGCTTCTACGCGATCCATTGTTTGATTATATATCAAAAGAAATTCATCTATGTACTCCTTAAATGGCACAATTTTTGCTGTAAATCCAGCGCGTTTACAGCGATTGATATGAGTGCGATGTTCCGGTCGAGTTTGATGCCACATTTCTGTCTCAGAAAGCATTAAATCGACAGATACAGTTTCCCCGCTAACTTGGTAGAATTGAGAAGATATAATTTCATGAAAATCATGATTAAGTATTGGATGCAGCCTGAAGAATGCTGAACAGACGTTTCTGGCTTGCAAGACACTTATTAGCTGCTCTATCGCTAACTTTAAGAACTCTGGTGTATGCGCTGCTGCGTCATTCAATAATATTCCAGCATAACCATTAGGAGACACCACGTCAAAAACTTCTTTAAATGTTATACCTTCATCTAACAAGTTATCGCATGAGCGTAATAAGTAAGGTAAAAAAAAGATTTTTTCCTCCTCAAATATCAAAATAGCTTCCGCAATTGTGTTGGTTCTTTTTGCCTCTAAATATAAATACTCAGGTAAATGATAAATATCATGGCGTAACTCATGCAGGCTTTGCACCCACAAACTATCTGATAAACTAATTACCTGACTAGTCATAGCATTCTCCAGAATTTACTAATATTTCGTCGGAGAGAATCTTTTCTAAAACATATTTTACAGCTTTTTAATCCTCGAAATATAAAATTATTAGGTCCTATTGTTTGTTTGATACAAAAGAGCGATTTGGGGACTAATGTGTTCTAATATCTGAGTCCGCACGTTTTGTTCAATGCTTTCTTGATCAGTCAATTCACTCCTGTTTATTTGTTCATATAGCAAAGTGGCTAGTTCTTGGAGGCAAGCTTGTAGACGCTTTTGTTTTTCAACGGTCATGCTGGCGTAAGGCTTCAGTATTCCTCTACCTTCTCCATTGAGATGCTCCTTAAGTTGACCTTTGAATTCTTCCGATGTAGCGTAACCTTCTTGGTTGATTCCCTCTTGTTGTAAGACTTTGAACACTGTTAGGAAAAGAATTTTCAAGTCCAGCCATAAACTCCAGTTATCGACATACCAGACATCTAGTCTAAATTTTTCTTCCCAATATAGAGAATTGCGACCTTTAACCTGAGTTAAACCTGTGATACCTGGTATCACATCATGGCGACGTGCTTGTTCAGGGGTATAACGGTCAAGATATCTGACCAACAAGGGACGGGGACCAACGAAACTCATGTCACCTTTGAGGACATTCCAAAGTTGAGGGAGTTCGTCAAGACTACTTTTGCGAAGGAATTGACCGAAGGAAGTCAGGCGTTTTTCGTCGCTGAGAAAATTGCCTTCGGCATCCCGTTCATTAGTCATGGTGCGGAACTTGTAAAATGTGAAGAGCCGAGCATTTTTTCCGGGGCGAGTTTGGGTAAATAGAATTGGGTTACCCATGTGGAAATAAATGGCGATCGCAACTATCAGCATCAGTGGCGAAAGAATCAATAGGGCGCTCGCTGCGATGAGTCTATCTAATACTAACTTGATTAATCTGCTGTACTTTGTAGAACGAACTTTCGTGAAATATTGAGAAATCATAGATTCTTCCTTGATTATGAGCAATCATAAAAATTGCGTTGACGATTTGATAGATGCAATGCCTGTGATATGGATCTATCCATACCTGCAACAATCCCAAGAGAAAAGGTCAACTATTACTTGAATAGAATTGGTCATTTGATGGTAACGAAATTCCCAATTCTTTATAGAAGACTGTAAGTCTTTGAAAGACTAATTCTTCGTTGTATTCAGCTTGAACTCGCTCACGACCTGCTTTTCCATAAGCTTGCCGCAATTCAGGGTGAGACAACAGTGTTCTCAAAGCCTCAGCTAACTTGTCACTATTTTTAGGTGGCACAATTAAACCAGTTTTTCCATGCACTACTGCTTCTCGACAGCCTCTAATATCTGTGGCAACAATTGGTAAGCTCATTGACATGGCTTCCAGGATAGATCGCGGTAATCCTTCATGAGTAAAGGTAGGTAGGGTAAAGATGTCTAAAAGATCTAAAAGCTCTGGTATGTCATGACGCTCGCCTGTAAGAGTAACGTGTTCCTTAATTCCAAGAGTGTGAATTCTTTCAATAAGTTCTGTCTGGAAAGGTTCCGGATCAGTGTTCAATTGAGCGCCAATCACTAGAACATGCAAATTAGGAAACTCTGGCAGTAGCTTGGCGGTGGCTTCAATTAGGTATGCACTCCCTTTTTTACGGGTTAAACGCCCAATTGTGCCAATTATCAAGTTAGCAGTTTCAGGAATGCCTAAGGATTTGCGTAATTTCTGTTGAGCAGTGGAATCAAGGCGATCGCCCTTAAAACGGTCAATATCTATACCGTTGCCGAGATATCGTAGTTTTTCCGGCGGACAAAGACTTAATTTTTTAGCTGTGGCGATATCTTCATGATTCTGACTAAGAATCAAATCAGTTATTAAAGCAGTGAGTTTTTCAACAGTAAAGTAGAAACGATATTGACTAGGAGATGATAAATCGTGAAACGGAAAACCGTGAGAAGTGTAAACGATACGTTTGACACCAGCGAGTTTGGCAGCAATGCGCCCTAAGACAGCAGCAATTGGTGTATGGACATGAACTAGGTCATATTGATTCTCTCGGATAATTTTTGCCATCTGATAAATGCTTTTTAAATTAGAATTTACAGAAATCTTCCGATCCATCAGAACTGGGTGTACTTGGAATCCATTTTGTTGTAGCTCTTTTAATTCTGGTCCCGGAGAACAAACTATTCCTACTGTTAATTTGCGGGACAAGAAGTATTTAAGCTGAGGTTGTAAAAGGATTGTGGCAGTAGGTGCAATTGCACAAATATGTAAGATTTTCATTATTAATTATGAAAGTGTGTAATTATATATACAATGATTTAAGCCAGTACCACTCCTGATTTAAACCCTCCTTAAGGGAAACCAGCGGCTGATAATCTAGAATCGAACGCGCCTTGGATACATCAGCAGCAGTGTGACAGGCGTCTCCAATCGCCTTTTCTATGTGATTTCTTTTTATGGAATGCCCGACAATTTCTGCCATCGTGTCCAAGACTTGTGTTAAAAGCACTCTGCTACCACCACCAATGTTGAAAATTTCGCCCACGGCTTTGGGTACGGTAGCGGCAGCTAAATTTGCTGCTACAACATCGCTGACAAATGTAAAATCTCGTGTTTGCTTGCCATCGCCGTAAATCGGAATTGCCTCGTCCTGCAAAAACGCTTTGAAAAACTTATGAAATGCCATATCCGGGCGTTGTCTGGGGCCATAAACTGTGAAATAGCGCAAAGCGACAAAAGGCACGCCAAAGTTTTTGTGATACAGACCACACAACTGCTCAGCTGCGAGTTTGGTAATCCCGTAAGGCGAAATCGGCTTGGGATTTATTTCCTCGTGGGTGGGCAAAGTTTCCGCATCACCATACACACTAGACGTAGAGGCAAAGACTAACCGTTGAAGGTGTTTAGCGTCCTTTGCTGCTTCCAGCAACACTTGCGTGGCATTAATATTGCGTTCGGTGTAAGCGCGGAAACTTTGACCCCAACTCGCGCGCACCCCTGCTTGTGCTGCTTGATGGTAAACAAAGTCAACATCTGTTAAGAGTGTGTGCCAGTCTAAAAACTGAAGATCTCCCTCAATTAATTGAAAGCCTGGATGATTTTGCAAGTGTGCAATATTCTTGTACTTTAATGCTGGATTATAGTAATCATTAAATTCATCTATGCCGATGACTTCTGAACCTTGTTTCAATCTTCAAATAACTTTTCCCCTGGTCGCAACCCTGTAAACACAATGTCAATGTCTTTGTTGACTTCATATCCCGAAAGGTGAATGAGTTGCTTTGCCAAGTCAACAATTTTGACCGGTTCGCCCATATTTAGCATTAACACTTCACCACTGCGACCAAGTAGCGCAGCTTGCAAAACAAGTTGAACAGCCTCTGGAATGGTCATGAAATAACGACAGATATCAGGATGAGTAACTGTGACTGGTCCGCCTGCCGCAATTTGTTTTTGGAAGGTGGGAACAACGCTACCCCTACTGCCCAAAACGTTGCCAAAACGTACGGCAACATAAGGCAAGCCGCTTTGTTTCGCGGCTTGTAGCACCAACATTTCGGCGGTTCTCTTACTAGCGCCCATAACGTTGGTAGGATTAACAGCCTTGTCTGTCGAAATCATCACGAAATTTTTCACATCGTATTGCAGCGCTAGTTCTAGCAAATTTTTTGTCCCAAGCACATTGTTGGTGATTGCTTCTGGAGGATTTAATTCCATTAGGGGGACGTGCTTATGAGCTGCTGCATGAAATATCACCTCAGGGTAGAATCGCTCAAAAGCGTGTTTGAGTCTATCCTGAAAGCGAATATCGCAAATGAAGGTGAAAAGACGAGGAGTATGTCCTTGTGCTTTGCCATCGTTTTTGAGTATTTGGACAAGTTGTTCTAGTTCTTGTTGAATATTGAACACAGAATTTTCACCGTGTCCTATCAGTATCATTTCAGCAGGGCGAGCTTTGCAAATTTGACGGCAAAGTTCGCTCCCAATTGACCCGCCTGCGCCTGTGATTAGTACTTTCTTGCCTTCAAGAAAATGGGCAACTCGCTCAAGATCGGTCTGTACAGGTTCACGTCTTAGTAAATCCTCAATCCGTATATCCCGAATACTATCTACACGCACACGACCGTTAAGGATTTCATGTATTCCTGGTAAGGTGCAGGGTTGAGTTCCAGTTGCTTTGCAAATATCAACAATTTCTCGAATCACGTGCCCAGCAACCGTAGGCATTGCTATGATGACTTTACGAATTTGCAGAGATTTTACCGCTTCCGGAATTTGGTAGCGATCGCCTAATACAGGAATCCCGTATATGCGTGCATTTAATTTTCGGGGGTTATCGTCAATGAAGGCTACAGGGTAAAAACCCAACTGGGGATTTCTTTGCATTTCTTGCACCAGAGAAACCCCTGCACTTCCAGCACCTACTATAAGTACGCACTCTGGTGGATTAAATACCACTCGTCTAGTGCTGAGTCTTTCCACCACTCGAACACTAAAACGCAGCGCCCCTATAAAAATACACGAAAGTAACCCGTCAATAAATGGTAGTGATTGCGGCAGTTTATCAAGAGTAAAATATGGTATGTAATGAAAACCATAAAATAGCAGAGTTTGGAGGAATACTGCAGCCGCCATTAGTATAGCTATATATATGAGTTCCTCAATACTCGCATAGCGCCAGTAACGTCTATAAAAACCAAATCGCCTAAATACACTAAGTTTTACTATTAAAAACAGTATTGTTGCTCTCGCTAGCTCAGGTAAATATGTGGCAATTGCAAGGTTGCCATCAAAGCGCAAAAGCAAAGATAAGAATGGTATGGTCGTGAAAACCAAAATATCACCCATAAATAGATGGCGATTTCTCAGTCTTAGAAATTTGCTGAGTAAAGAGTTGGTCAATTTTGGCACGATCTTGTGAAAAGCCATGAATAAACCTTTTTAAAAAAATTCTCAATCTGAAAATTAGAGTAGCTCTGGGGTTAAGTAAGGAGCATCAGCCATGTGAATCTTGGAAAATTCCTTATTTGCAAAAGTCCCTTGACACAAGGATGGTAAATTTTTCTCTGACGAGGGGAACAAAAAAGTGTTATACCAATTCAGTTTGTTTACCATACATCTCAAACTGCCCCTTAATTAAGATGAACAAGGGGAAATTGATGCAACGTATGTTTAGTTAACCCAAAAGACATCTCCCACATACCAATACTGCTCAGTTAAGCTGATTAGTCAACCGATAAAATTTGCACAGACGCAAAATTTTGCGTCTCTACACAATGAAATTGTGACAACAACCCTTAAGCAAGTAGTATTGCTCCACACCCTATCCGTTTCAGATGGGTGTAGGGATGAACGTTGAGAGAATTCCGAAAACATCTCTGGCCAATATCAGCTTACGGCTGATGAAGGAACGCGTACTTCTCGTAATTATCAAATTCACTAAAAAAAGAGCAGCATCCTTGCTGATATACGCTTCGCGAACGCACAGCGGATGACTGAAGCTATAGCCGTTCTCAGTCAAATCCCATACACTCTCGCCCTCTCTTTGAAAGCCCCTCTCCCAAGCGCATGTGTGAGGGGTGCCCGTCAGGGCGGGGTGAGACCGTTTTGTATGTGACTAAAACGAGAACCGCTATAATGACATGCTTGTTTTAGTGAATTCCACGCACTACCCGAAGGTATCAACTTGTGGAGTCGTCACCCATTCCAATTTATAGCGGTATAACTCAGGCGTCTCTCAGCCACCCAATACACATCTTGAATTAGGCTCTTTAAGGGAAATTCAAAAGAATTTGCAAACTTAAAAGTTTGATAAGCTTTTAAGTTACTGAGACACATAAGTAGCCGATTGGCTTACACCCTAGTCTAATATGCACATTGAATTTTTGTCATGTACTTACAATACAGTACTTCTCAGTATTTTGACTTAACTTTAACAATAAAATATATAAATGACTCTGTAATTTATATAAATATTAAACTAAACTCTTAGTATAGTGTTAACAGTTGACTTTTAAACACGTATCAAGCCATAAGCCTTAAAGTTTTCTATATAACGATAGTTGTCTGTCACCTTTGTGCCGAAGTAGTCATCTGTGACAGGTTTAACTGGTGCAACGGGTGGCTTAGGTTTTTCTGTCATGTTGCGTTTTAGAGGCGTTTGGTACAAGTAGGATGAACAAGCGTCGTCTGGAAATACGAAAAACTGTATCAGAACCAGCAACCCAAATTGAAATTGAGGATTAGCATAACCAAGTAAACTCCCTACAGCAGGCGGGAATCCTCATGAACTTGTTGACTTACATGAAGCATCTCGCAGGTTCTGGTGCTATTGCTTATTACTATGCCACTCAGATCCGCGATCCTAAAACCCGCCCTGACTTCTTGGCGGGTTTTCAGTTAGTCGAGTCTAGCACCGTTCCTTTTCTGACTGTACTTAGCGCTCGTGCCGCAGCAGAGGGCGATGCTTGGCTTGCTGAAAAATTGGCAAAACACGCATCAGAAGAAACAATACATGCTAAGATTTTTGCCCATGCCGTAAAGCAGCTAAAAAAACCAGTATTAAACTATCAGATTATACCAAAAAATACTAAAGAAAGTCAATCAAATCAAGGGCGTACTCCTTTCTCACTGTACTTCGAGGGTTACTCCTCTGAACAGATACAACCTGAAGTCATTGACTGGGATGTATTTATGGCTAGCACATACATTTTGGAATTAGATGCGAGTAAAGACTTTATGCGAATGGCAAATGTTTTACCTGATAACGATCCGACAACTCGCAGCCTCAAATTGGGAATTTTAAGCATTGCCAAGGATGAAACTCGTCATGCTGCATATCTTTATGAAGCAATGATGCGGCGGATGCCAGCGACTAAAGTTCAGAAACTGGTGGAGAAGTGGCGCACTCATAAAGTCAACGCCTTATTGGCATCTGTTGGTGACATTATGCAAAGCTACAGTGAAAAGCTTTTCATTGAAGAGTGAAAGCGCTTAAAGGTAGCGTGAACTAAAGAAATCCGGCGAGCCTAAAAGTTACCGGGTTTCTGAGATGATGCTTATCTAAAATGTATTGCTATCTAAAAGATAACCGCTATATTATTGGATACATTCCATTTTTTTACGCTTATAGGACTTACGCAAAAGTTGCCAAAAGGCTTAATTTATTGAACCGCTAAGACGCCAAGAACGCTAAGAATGAGTAGAGTTTGCGTAAGTCCTAACTTATTATAATATAGCAATCTGTGGAGGAGATGCGAACACCTCTTCCTTGTGCCCCTTGTCCTACTTGTCGCCGTTGTCGCTCGTGTTCGGAAATCAAATAAAATTGCTATAACGTAACAAAAATTACTAAACTACTCATCAATAAAAATCTTATTTTTCAGATTTTCGCAGAACTACATCTGTTGATTGGGCAATACGGTTCAGTTAAGGCTTGATATCATGTTCGGTAAATGAGTTATAAATAAAAGATGGGTTCGTAGTTGCACTTTAGCGTTATAAAACTGTTAAAAGCGCTAAAGTGCAACTACAAGCTTTGTTGTAAGTGTTTAAACGAATATGATAGAATCTCTCCTTTTTTAGGGAAGCCAGCGCGAATGACGGCTTTCCCGCAACTCACGGCGACTGGCGTGGGTAGAGGAGATCTTCGATAACTGAACAGCAAGCGTATTACAGCAATTTTCAGGTAATTAGACCACAGTCGTAGGGGCGAACGGCCGTTCGCCCTTACCAATCGTGTGGTTCATTTAGGTGAAAATTGCTGTAATTGCTCGGGAAGTTCGTATGTCTGCATAATTCCTTGCAGTTTAGCTTTTTGGACATTGCATATTTGCGCCTGAGGACCTCCTAAACATCCCAAATATGCGTGCAACTAAAGTACTGATTTAGATTAGGAATATATTCCTAATCTGTATTGGCAAAAATAGGAATAAAGACTCTAGCAGCGAAGAGCGATCGCATAGTAAGAAAGTAGCAATGTTCGCTGTTAATTGTTTTTAGATAAATTTGTCTTCATTTTCCTTAACTAGATAAGTAGGTTGGTTCATATAAACCTAACTATGTAACGAAATGTAAAAAGCTCAAAACCCTTGTGATTGCTTCACTTCGCTTTGCTCGATTCACGATGACATAGTTATAAATTTTCCCAACCACCTACTTACAACCATGAAGCGACTGATTCAACTTCAATTTCAACCTCA
This sequence comes from uncultured Scytonema sp., assembly GCA_937873135.1. GTDB lineage: Bacteria > Cyanobacteriota > Cyanobacteriia > Cyanobacteriales > Nostocaceae > Rhizonema. The sequence goes on from CALMVQ010000329.1 coordinate 11,745, forward strand.
CCCCTTTCGCTTGCTACTCTACCTTGAGTGGATTCTTTTAGGAATTACTCTTGTTTTTCAGGTTCACAGTATATTTGACCCCCATCCACGACATCATCACCCAGTTTCTACCGAACATTTACTACTATTCTTCTTAAGTATCAGTAGCTTTGGTATAATGGGTTTACGGTTGCCAATGGTTAACCAGTTCTCAAAACTACTTTACATTGGTTTGGGATTTGGACTAATTTTATTGGCAAGTATGAGACTTAGCTTTTTACCACCGCTGCTACTAATTTTAGTTATTCGCAGTTGTCTAATATTTAAATTAACCGGACGTTTACTTGTTTCAAGTCTGGTATTTGTATTCTTTCTTTTGGGCTTACAGCAAATTCCTGAACGGCATCCACCGCATCAACCGCCTCCGTATCAATCACTACATCGACCTCCAGAGCAATTGCAGACAGAAGAACAGTTGAGAGCATTTTTCTGGATCTTGAAGTTGAATACAACGCTGCTGTTTGGCTTGGTGCTATCGTTTGTCCTGCTGTTAGTAAATGCTTTGCTAGCAGAACGACAAAGTCGGGAGAAATTAGCGATCGCTCACCAGCAACTTCATCAATACGCTCTACGTATCGAAGATCAGGCAACACTACAAGAACGCAACCGTATTGCCCGTGAAATCCACGATGCTTTGGGACACTTACTTACGGCTCAAAGTATTCAGCTAGAGAATGCTTTACTGTTTTTATCATCAAATATAGATAAAACCCGAACCTTCTTACAGTTCGCCAAACAACTTAATGCTAATGCTTTACGAGAAGTGCGCCAATCGGTAGCGACGCTGCGTTCCAACCCCATACAAGGACAATCTCTAGAGTCAGCACTCAAGTTATTGTTCGCAGACTTTCAGCGTCATACTGGTATTATCCCAGACTATAAGCTCAATCTCACTCAAGCATTATCAACTGAAGTTAGCACAACAATTTACCGAATTGTTCAGGAAGCCTTGACAAATATCTCTAAACATGGAGATGCGACTCAGGTTAAAATTGATTTACAATCAGCGATTAATGAACTGCATTTGCGGGTTGAAGACAATGGCAAAGGCTTCAATCCAAACCAAAACACCACAGGATTTGGACTTCAAGGAATGCGAGAAAGAACGCTCATGCTAGGTGGTAAATTTCACGTAGTTAGTACGCCCGGATCTGGTTGCCAAATCACGGCTGTCTTTGCGCTGTTGAGGCTAGCGTAATGATTCGCCTGTTGCTAGTAGACGATCAAATGATTATTCGTCAAGGCTTAAGAAGTTTGTTTGAGACAAAATCAGACTTTCAAGTCGTTGGCGAAGCAGAAAATGGTGAAAGTGCCATAACTTATCTAGAGACATTTCATGAAACGCCCCTACAGCCAGATGTGGTATTAATGGATGTGCGAATGCCAGTGATGGATGGTGTTGCCGCGACTCAAATCATTTGCCAGCGCTTTCCGGTGGTAAAAGTTTTAGTGTTGACAACGTTTGATGACGACGAATATGTCTCCCAGGCAATGAGAGTTGGTGCAACAGGTTATTTGTTGAAAGATACTCCTCTAGAAGCATTGACAAATGCTATTTGGTCAATTTATCAAGGTCATACTCAGCTAGGACCTGGTTTATTGGAAAAAATCTTGACTCCTTTACCAGAATCGACAACACTAATTGCTCCACCAGAGTTTGCAGAACTGACTCCCAGAGAAAAAGAAGTTTTGCGTTTAATTGCTATTGGTGCTAGCAATCGAGAAATCGCTGATTCTCTCTACATAACTGCAAATACGGTAAAAAATCACGTCACAAGTATTCTCAGTCGGTTAAACTTACGAGATCGTACCCAAGCCGCCATCTTTGCCAATTCTTTTTTGTCCCTACGCGATAAAATGTGAGATCAACTCCCTCACTTTATTGCCGCACCAATAATATGAGGACTCACTATCGGCAATGGTGCCGCAAAATGTTCGTAATTCACACTAGCAAAGCCAGCATTTTCTAATCCTACCCAAGCCCAAGTTTCATGAGCAGGGTTACAACCATCACCAATTACGTTCCAGATTGGACGAATTCCATTTTGTATGTATCGCAGCAAAGATCCCTCTGATGCAGCAACGTGTTCAATAAATAAGAAGCGTCCACCTGGTTTAAGAACTCGTAAAACTTCCTGTAATGTCGCCGCTAAATTTGGCACTGAACACAGTACTAATGTACTAACTACTGCATCCATACTATTTTCTTCAACATCTAACTGTTCGGCGTTGCCAGTGCGGAGATCAATGTTGTTGAATCCTAAAGACTGTGCTTCTTTTTTGAGATAGGAATGCATGAATGGGTTTGGTTCGATTCCTATCCAGTGGATATCTTGAGGAAAGTAGGCTAGGTTAGCACCAGTTCCAGGGCCAATTTCTAAAATATTGCCATGAAGATTGGTAAAAAGAGAGCGTTTGCGATCACCTACCACTTGATCGTATGGACCACTGCTTTGAGCCATCATCCAGGCAAATAGACGTTTCCCACAATTAGCATAAATATGTTGTGATTCTCCACAAGGTTGCTTAACATTCATTTTCCACTTTCCCAATTTTGCAGTTCCAAAGTTTTTCATGACATCCTCAAAGTCCCCTCCAGTGCAAGCGAGGAGGGGAGCCAAAGCATAGCTTCAGTAGAGTGAGGTTACGTGGAATTTGTCTAAAATATCATCAGGATTGAAGATTTGCCTGTTCTTGCAACCACGGATCTGCAGGTTGTCCATCTTTACGTCGAAACTCAATTTCAACCACCATCACTGATTGCGAACCTGGAGGAGCAGGTTTTTGATGGAAAATAATGTCATAATCCTCTGGATTGTGATTGCGTTCTTTCAACCACTCCTGCACTTTGGTTGTGGTGAAAAAAGATTGCCCTTGCTCAAACATTCGGGTAATCTGCAGTTGTAACGAGTAGGGATTTAAGCGACCCATATTATATCACCTTTGTAAAGGATTTTGTATTGTTCATTGTTAATTTCTATTAACCATCAACAATTAACGAACAACTAAATTGTTAAGTGATTATCCGAACATAATATAACAGTTAATCGCTCAAAGCAGATCGCAACTCATTTCTAGCTTTTTCCAACGCTGCCGACAATTGACTCGGATCGCGTCCACCAGCAGAGGCGAGGTTTGCTCTGCCGCCACCGCCACCACCGCAAATTTTGGCGATCGCTCCAATAAATTTCCCTGCTTGCAAGCCTTTTTTGTTCACTTCGGGACTGAAGGCTGCCACCAAGCTGACTTTTTCCGCTTCCGGAACCGAACCCAAAACCACAGCACCACCGTTGCCGAGTTTTTGCAGTAAAAGTTCTGTGGCTGTTTTTAAGGAATCTGGGTCAACATTTTCTAGCTGGGCGACAAGAATTTTATAATCGCCAATGGATTCGACTGTTTGTAGCAAGCTATCCGATTTAGCTATCGCCAACTGTACCTTAAAGGTTTCTAGTTCTTTCTGAGTGGTTCTGAGTTCATTTTGCAAAATGGTGATGCGATCTGGGAGTTCTTCCGGTTTGACTTTCAAGCGATCGCTTAATTCCTTCACAACTTTATCTCGCACATTCAGGTAATCTAGAACAGCCGGTCCCGACACTGCTTCAATCCGCCGCACTCCCGATGCTATCCCCACTTCCGAAACAATTTTGCAAACTCCAATCTCCGCAGTATTACTGACGTGAGTACCTCCACATAATTCCATTGATACACCAGTAAAGTCAATAACGCGCACTTCTTCACCGTACTTTTCACCAAACATGGCTGTCGCCCCCTTGGCTTTCGCTTCTGCTAAGGGCATAATTTCCACTTTGGCGGAATGTGCCTCGGCGATCCAGGTGTTTACAGTTTCTTCAACTTGTTGTAATTCTGCTGGGGTGATCGGACGCGGACAGTTGAAATCAAACCGCAACCTGTCAAACGAGACGAGAGAACCTGCTTGCGATATCGACTCATCAACAATTTTCTTCAATGCCGCTTGCAGGAGGTGAGTTGCAGTGTGGTTTGCTTGGAGGCGACGGCGACAGGCTTGATCGATTTGCGCCATCACAGTGTCGCCAACTCGGAGCGTGCCGCGTTCGATGCTGCCAAAGTGGACAAAGAAGTCTGATTCTTTCTTGACATCGTGAATTGTGACGACGATGCCATCGCCAGAGAGATAACCGCGATCGCCTATTTGTCCACCCGACTCAGCATAAAATGGCGTTTTGTCAAGGACAATTTGCACTTCTGCCCCGGCTTCTGCTTCCTCTTGTGAAACCCCACCGACAAGGAGAACTTCAATTTTAGCAGTCGCCACAGGTTGGGTGTAGCCCAAGAAATCAGTTGCCTGGATATGTTCCGCCAACTTGTCGAGGGAACCTTGTACAGTTAAATCGATAGTTTCGTGTGCTTCTTGCCCCCGTTTTCGCTGCTTTTCCATTTCCGCCTCGAACCCTGCCTCGTCAACTAAGAGATTATTCTCAGCCGCAATTTCTTGCGTGAGTTCTAGGGGGAATCCGTAAGTGTCGTAGAGGGTAAAAGCACTTTCACCGTCTATTTGAGTTTTTCCTTGCTGCTGCAACTCGAGGATAATTTCCTCAAGCATTTTTTCACCTCGATCCAGAGTCTTGAGGAAATTGGATTCTTCGCGTTGCAGTTCGGCTTTGATTGCTAATTCTCGTTGGCGCACGTTGGGGTAAGCAGATCGGGAAAGGGCGATCGCACTTTCGGCAACTTGAGTCGTAAATTCACCAGAAATGCCAATTAATCTCCCATGACGCACGACACGTCGAATCAACCTTCGCAACACATAACCCCGTCCGACGTTTGAAGCGCGGATTTCATCAGCTACCATGTGGACAACGGCACGAATGTGATCCCCAATAACTTTTAGGGAGACTTTGGTTTTTTCGTCACTGGTGGCGTAGTCAATCCCAGCAATTTCTGCTGCTTTTTTAATGATCGGGAAAATTAAATCAGTTTCGTAGTTGTTGGGAACTTGTTGCAGGACTTGTGCCATCCTCTCCAAACCCATTCCGGTATCAATGTTCTTGGAAGCTAACGGTGTGAGTGTCCCATCGACATCTCGATTGTATTGCATGAAGACGAGGTTGTATAACTCGATAAACCGGGTATCATCTTCTAAATCAATGTCGTCATCACCGCGTTCAGGGTGAAAATCGTAGTATATTTCCGAACATGGACCACAAGGACCTGTAGCCCCGGATACCCAAAAATTATCTTCTCCCATCCGCTTGATGCGTGCTTCTGGGACATTAATTTGGTCACGCCAGATGGCAAAGGCTTCATCGTCTTCCAAAAAGACGCTGACGACAAGACGTTCTTTTGGTAAACCAAAGACGGTGGTACATATTTCCCAACCCCAGGCGATCGCTTGTTCTTTAAAATAATCACCAAAACTGAAGTTACCCAGCATTTCAAAGAACGTCTGATGCCGTTTAGTACGTCCGACGTTTTCGATATCGTTAGTGCGGATGCATTTTTGGGAAGTTGTCGCCCGATTGAATTCCGGTGTACGCTGTCCCAGGAATATTGGTTTAAATGGCAGCATCCCCGCGATCGTCAGCAGTACAGTTGGATCTTCTGGTACGAGAGAGGCACTTGGGAGAATTTCGTGTCCCCGTTGGGCATAGAAGTCGAGGAATAAAGTGCGAATTTCGCTACCACTGAGGTACTGGGGATTTACAGACATAAAGTTTTACAAAAGTAGTGTCAGTATACTTTTCAGTTCATCCCAAAGATTTCCATCATGGGATTTTGGATCATGTGTCCGTTGTCAGTTGCTTGACAATAGACGGCAACGGGTTAGTTATTGTCAAAGGCGTAACTGAAACCAAGCATTAAAACATAGTACATAGCTGATCTTGATGCCACAAAGCCGCATATCTCTACACCCGTCGCCCTCTATGACAAAGTATGCCGCAGAAAAGGACTATTCTGCCACTGGCATGTACACCGCTTGCTCAAAGGCATTTTGTCAGATGGGCAATGTCGTATAAACTTAGTCTTAACAAGGATGCTGTTAGGCAATAAGTGTTCAACCGTCAGCTTTTCAGCCGCTTGACTGATGAGAGATCGAGTTTTGTGAGCTATACTAACAAAATTATTTTCACAGTTGATAGAGGAATCAGTCCATTGCTGAATGCTGAAGTTGGGTATTGCCCACTCTAAACTTTGATAGTTATACGCTGATGAAGTTGTAGAACAAGCACCTAACCCGAGAATGATGAACAAACAGGCTAGAAATGATTAGAATAAAGGTTGGAAAAATAATTCAGAATTAACCCACTGAGGTAATTTATGGCACTAAAATTGAATGTCCCTAACATAGCTTGTGAGGATTGTGCAGGAAAAATCTCTGATTCTATTCATGTCATGGAACCTGATGCCAAGGTGGATGTGGATGTCAAAGCAAAAACTGTGACAGTAGAATCTGGCGCTTCTGAAGAATCAATTAAACAAGCAATTGTTGCTGCTGGTTACCATATTGAAGGTTACCAATAAGTAAGCATTTAGTTAAGCTATTAGACATTTGATTACACACTCTCGTTGTGATTGTTATCTTTTGTCATAAAGGACTCTCGCTTCGCCCCAATTCAGAATTCAAAATTAATTATGAACCTTGTATTTTGAATTTTGAATCAGGCGAAGAGGCTGACTTTGTTAATGCTCAACAGTGCAAGATATATTGATGTGCATTCTTCTACTCGGCATACATAGGTTATTTAGGTGCAGTATGTCTATCCGAGGTTCACAATTTACTGCCTTGCTGATGTTTGAAGTGTTAGGTGTTTACATCAATTACTGTTGACAAATTGTACAAAAGTAACTGTAATAAGCTAAAACACGTATTTGTTGCGGAATCAATCGTTGTAGCTGTTAACTGTTGAGATGTAATTTTGAGTGGAGCAGCTTATTCCGGCAAGACTTACGTACAGGCATGAAAGAAACCAGGTTCTCAAACAGAAATTCATCGAGAGTAAATTTTCTGAAAAGAACCTGGTTTCCCTATCATGTCAATATAGAGATTTGAATGAACTGCTCCTGATCCTAGAACGCACCTGTAAACAAAGAGAAGCGGACTGCTATAGCACTTTTGGTGTTGTATCTTATACACTCTCGCCCTCAAGAGCGCCCTAACGGGCACCCCTCTCCCAAGTTTGGGAGAGCAGGCTGGGGGTAAATACTATTGAATGAATTCAAAACTCATCTCAATGGTCGTAAAACTCCCATTCGCTCCCTCAATCCTAGAGAGGTAGTCCAAGAAGTCTACGGCAAGTTGCTGCAACGTTGGGCTGTCAGGTGCTTAATGTTTACTCCAGTTCAACAGGCAGTTATATCTCCATTGCGTCTAGGTTTTACTGGTTCCCTCAAGGTAATTCGCAGTACGATTTTTTAGTTCGTTGAACCTACGTTATCTCCGGAAACAGGAATAACACTTGGAAATACATAGCCACCATTTTGAGCTGCCTCGGGTGGTAAGTAGTCTCGCCCAGTTAGGCGGAAAGGACTCCCAGCTGGAATGGGCAACCAGTTAGCAGTGCCTGAAGCCGGTTTGGTAGCCGAAAGAGTAATGGTTAGCGAGCCATCAGCATTAAATACCAAATTATTAGGTGTATTGGTACCAACGGAGTAAATATTGTCGGGATTAGGAATTAAGAAACCCCGAGCATCATAAGCAGTTAAAGACCAGAAGCCATTAGTATCAGGGAGTGAAGGTGGCAGACCTCCTGCCGGAAAGGTAATGGTGTATGTCTTTGACCCATTAAGGGGTGTTCCGTCAGATGTTGATGGAGAAAAATAAATTGATTCTTGGGGTTGGTTACCAGCAATACCAACCCTAGCATTCTGTGTTCGATAAAGGTAGTTCGTTCCATAACTACCAATGGTGCCGCTACTAGCACTCGTGTCTTTTAGCGCAGCTTGGATCGCCGCCACCGCCTGTGCCTCTGTGATTGTAGGACCTGATGCGGAGGGGGCTCCAGTAGTACCATTACCGATGCCGATCAAGGCGAAATTGGCGATTAGGTTTTTGAGTTTGGCTCGGGATAGCCCCCCACCCCCTACTGATAGAGGATTATTTGACAAATCTGCGTTTAATTGTTGGAATGCTTTTAGGGCAGTAGCGGGATCGTCCGTCGGTGTTGTGGCTATATCGGCAAGCTGTCTAGGGGTTAGAGGAATTTGCCCCAGAGCAAATACACCAGCAAATTCAGATTCGACCGTCGGGTGAATGTATTTACTGCCGCTTGGCGGAGTAATGGTATACCCGGACTGTAGATTCAGAGCATAAGCTAAACTATCTTGAGAAGCTTGATTAGTGACATAAGTTCGAGACAGTAGCCAGATCGAATTAGTATCGGACTTAATCTGTGTATACCCTGTCGGAACAGTCCCGCGCCAGCCTGGTGGAGTGATATAGTAACTACCAGGCGATGTCACATTGAGGTTACCTGGGGTAGTCAAGGTTGGTCCAACGTCACCTATGTAGCCGAGAGTATCGGTATAGGCATTAAGTAACATTATGGAATAAAAGTCATTATTAGGATTTGCCGGAACAGTTACGGTAACAGGGCCTTGACTCAAATTCAAGTAGGCGTTTCCGTAGAGCGTGTCAACATTAGGACCGAAGAAAGGATCCGTAGGTGTAGAAAGCCGCGAATTCAGGTTAAATTGGCTGTTAACAATTGCTAGTGGGGAACCTTCTGGATTCACCGGATTTTGCTGCGCCAAATCTTGATACTCTTTGCCTTTTTCAGCTACCAAAGGGTAGGCGTAGATAAAAGCTGCTTCTGCAATCTCTTGCTTCTGTGCCTCCGTCGGGTTAGTAATGACGCGAGATCCAAGTTCATTGAACAGACGACTATTGTCAGCTAGTACACGATTAACCCCAATGTTGGTTAATGCGATTGTGAAGAATGAAATGACCGAAAACCTTACTGATAGTGATTTTTGACTTAACATTTCAGTACCAGGAAATGGCTAGGTTTTTAAAATACTGTAATACTACCGATTTACAGAAGTAAAAGTCAAGGAGAGCATAAAAAAATGTCAATATATCACAAACTGTTTCCTAAAGGGCGATCGCTTGCAAATTTTGTAGTCAATGATACTTTTTATCAGTTGCTGTTTAAGCAAGGATGTGGGCATTGATAAGAATCGCTTATAAACAGGTAGCAACTGAGTTTCTGACAATTAGCCGTCTGGGAAGATAAATATCTTCAACAACTATAAAGTTGCGTAGGCGCAAAGTCTGCCTACCTCAGATCTGGCACCAACGTCCTATTGCAAAAATCAAAGCCCAAAAAGCTTATGATTCCGTAGGTTGGGCACTGCCTATCTACCCCTCCCTATCGAAGGTGCAAGATGTCAGCTACCAGAAGCTTCTGTTAGGCTCGCTCTGCATAGAAAGAGCATGTACCAGCTTTTGCTTCGCTTCGGTATATGTAGGATAATTCCTGTTTATGAGGTTGACCATAATAAGGAATTAAATTTAAATCAATTGCAATTTTTATGCGACCTTTTTCAATTCCAACTGGAATTCTACTTTTTATGGAATGCCCAGAGCTTTCTATCGGGTACCTCCAACTTGGGAGAGGGGCACCTGGTGGAGGCAAAATTGTATATGATACAACTGAGAAACGCGATAGGTTTTTCTCTAGGAAAAATAGTTTCTCAAAAATTAAGAAATTATAAAAAAATGGAAAAATATTTAGAGGACTATAGGTGAGAAATATCTCATATTGTGTAGAGGAAAATACTTATTTATTCATGCTCATTGAGTGATGTTGAGCGCTGACGATAAAATGTTTCGCAACTATTGAGAAATCTCTATTCTAGGGAACAATAAGTTCTGATGACAAATATTTTTTGAGTTCAATACGATCTAAGCTGAAGATTATACGAGGACTGGATTTCGCTGCTTTTATCTCAAAAGTCATGTCAACCATTGATCATGCTCGGAGTCTTATACACGTAAATCATGGAAATTACAGTCATTCTTTTCTCTTTAGAAATATTATTCAGTATTTCTACTGTTTGAAATAATGGATATGAGAGAGACATTGGGGATCAGAAACTCGAAATACATGTGACAGCATTATGGGGTGAAAGCATTTGTAAATTTTTTGTGTTTTTAGCATGAAGAAAATAAAACCTACTGGAATAAGCCTTGTGAAAAATATGGGCAAACCAAGTATTAATACTTAGTCAGGAAAACTACATTAAATAATTTCTCTTAGTCCCCTTTTTAAGGGGAAATATTTCTGTTTCCGGATCAAGAGCGTTGATGGTAGTGGCTTGAGTAATTCTAATCTAATTTACACCAACTTCACATAGAACTGATATAAGTAGGTAAGTGAAATAAATAAAACTTCGGGTTATGACTGTTGTTTTGGATTTTGCTATATATTCTACATACAATGCAGTTCCTCCGCAAATCTATTTAGTCGTCCGTACCTATAGAATTTACCGAAGAATAAATCCCTCGGTATCCGAAATTGCTGGATATCTGTTTGTATACGTATGGCAGAGGAATCGTGGTTGAAGGCTTTATGTTTTCAACATGAGTAAGACTCCATACGATTTTTCCTTTTTGAAACTCCCGACTGTTATACGTAGAGTCATTCGTCAGAAAGACTCCTTCTTATTAGAGTTATGTTCTTAAATTTGAAAGAGGGCGAAAAGCAAAGCAATGAATATTTCAATTCTGATCTTTGGAAGTGATACCTTTCTGGCCACATTTCCAGATCAGATCCTTAAAGCAAACGCTTTTGGCGTAGAAGCGATGACCAATCTGTATCAGGCTGTATCTCGCATTCAGAGAAATCCACCTGATATCATAGTTGTGCAAGCCAGCTTTGATGGTAGCACGGAACTGTGTTCTTGGTTGAAAGAACAGACAAAGCTATCTTGGATGTACTGTATTCTCTTGGAAGATCGTACTCATCTGCTAGCTGATAGAAGTCAGTATGGTATGGAATGGGAGTTGGAGATGACTTCTGTCGCATTACGCCAAGGAGCCGATGCTTATATTTGGTGTATAGAAAAGCAAAATTTGACTCAACAGGGATGGCATCGCTTGCTGTTAGCTCAATTAACAGTAGGCGTGCGGAAAGCGCAAAAATACCGTGAGCTGATCAGGACGAATGATTTATTGTCATCGCTTGCTTTGGCTGATTCGTTGACGGAATTAAATAATCGCCGTGCCTTAGAGTGTGACTTACCAAGGCAAATTGCAAAAGCCCGTGCGAATGAAACTCCGTTAAGTTTGATTATTATGGATGTGGACTATTTTAAAAAAGTTAATGATACTCACGGGCATTTAGTTGGCGATCGCCTTTTGCAGTTGCTGTGTACTCGCTTGCAGCATAACCTGCGGTTTCAAGACACTCCATTCCGTTACGGTGGCGAGGAATTCGTCATTATTCTCAGCAACACGAACAGTGACGAAGCTTTTGTTGTCGCACGTCGTCTCAATCGCATTGTCAGTGAACAACCATTCGCGATTAACAATAAACTAGCTATTAACATTACGATTAGTCTGGGGACTGACTGTTTGCGTACGGAAGATGACGACAAAGGAGTCAGCTTAATGCATCGCGCTGATCGATACTTGTTACAAGCTAAATCTTCTGGGCGTAACTGTGTCATCGGTGGCGACGAGCATTTATGCCATGTCTCACAGCTTCAGGCTGTCTCTTCGTAAAGTAAAAAGTGAGAAATAAAGTTATCTCCTAAGACTTAATTCTTAAATCGTAACTCTTGAATCCTCAATCGCATTTTGACACTCGATTACCGAAGCGCGTTGTCGCATCACATTCACTAAAGCTTGGTATGCCAACCAATTTTCTTGCAAAAGATTTTTGGCTTGGAGGCTAAAAAAGCGCTGTTTCTGTTCATAAGCTGAACTGGAAAAGCCCAAACTTTTCAAGACTCCTGCAAGCTTACTCTTATCATCAGCACCACCTTCAGCACTATCAAACACCAAAGTTTCAGCAACAATACCAGCCATCCAAATAGTACAGTAGCGATCCAACTTTTGGACGCCAATTTTCCCTAAATCCAGTTCGGATGCTAATTCGCCATCATCAAAGCTGACGCCGCCTTGCCCTGGTTGCTTTTGTTTCAACGCTTCCCAAGCACTTAGAGTGTAGCCTGTGATGGGAATTCCTAGGAGGTAAGCGACGAGAAAATGTCCAGCTTCGTGGTGGAGGATGCGTTCCCGATATTCGCGAGAAAAACCAGCTATCGAGTCTAAAACTAGATTCCCTCCCTTGCCTTGTAAGCTCAAATTATCTAAAGTCGCAATTCCCAAAATAGTGAAGGTAGCAATCGCAGGGACTGTAGGCGATATATGAAAGAATGGTCCTAACAGAACTGATAGAGTTATCAGAAAGATGGATATTGCTGTTAAGTTCAGAGCGACTTGGTTCATTATGAGTTTCTTAAATGCAGCTTAATCTTTCTTAATTTTGACACTTTCCAGTATCGCTACGCCGAATTTAACAGAAGACTTTTTCCATACTTGAGAAAAATAATCAACAGAGAATTCAAAATACATTATTTCAGAAAAACAGTCCACCGTTGATGATTTATAACTAGTGAGAGCGATACGGCTTAAGCCGTTGCCAAAGGCATCGCACGCCCTACTCCCAAATCGGTGTCAGATTATCGATGCAATTTCTTCTCTAACTCTCTCTAAAGCTCCAACCTCACTCACAAAAACAAATATATGCAACATAAACAAAGCACATCTGCAAACGAGGAATCAGCCATCCAGGCGATTGAACAGATAACCATACAGCAAGTTAAACAACACTATCAAGCAGGCGAAAAACCAGCCCGAAGAGATGCTCATGCCAAACATCATGGTTGTGTCAAGGGTGAATTTATCGTTGAAAGCAATTTACCAGAAAAGACGCGATTTGGCATTTTCCAAGAACCTGGAAAGAAATTTACTGCTTGTATTCGGTACTCCAATGGTTCGGGAAATCACGATCAGCCCGATACCAAAGGCGATCCACGTGGCATGGCAATCAAACTCTTTGGCGTAGAAGGAGAAAAGCTGCTACCAGACGAAAAGAAAACTCAAGACTTGATTGTAGTGAACTATCCGGTATTCCCCATTCGGAATCTCCAAGACTATATTGACTTTTTCGTTGCTATCAGAGACGCAAAAGGTGGCTTCCCACTGAAGTTTTTTATTCCTAGTTACAATCCGTTTCAATGGCGCTTGCGTGAGTTCATCATCAGTTTGAAAACCATTCAGCAAAAAATTGTCAGTCCACTGGAAATTCAATATTGGAGTATGACACCATATAAACTCGGTAATGAAGTCATAAAATTTTCTGCCAAACCATCTGTTAATATAAACTCGCCCAGAAAAGCTACTAATCCAAATTATCTGCGGGAAGCGATGGTGGAATATTTAAGCAGTAAAGAAGTGAGTTTTGATTTTCTGGTTCAGTTCCAAACAGATGCCGATAAAATGCCGATTGAAGATGCCAGAATCGAATGGACATCTCCCTTTCACAAAGTCGCTACGATCAAAATTCCGCCGCAGACATTCGATTCACCGGAACAAATGGAATTTTGTGAAAATTTGTCATATACCCCTTGGCATTCCCTACCCGAGCATGAACCACTTGGAGCAGTTAACCGCGCTCGTAAGCCAATATATCAAGCCATTTCCAAGCTGCGTCATGACTTAAACGGTGTATCAAAACTGGAACCGACTGAGGAAGAATTTTCTGCAATGTTTGGGCATTTGAAGAAGTAGGCTTTAGGAGTGATATCATGTCCGGTAGCATAACCAGAATTAAAGAACCCCACCCCCAACCCCTCCCCGCAGGCGGGGAGGGGAGATAAAGCGCAGCTTTGGCGGGGTGGGGTTATTCCAATATTCAAGGTTAATCAAACGGACATGATATGATGAGTGCTGAGTAATACCAAGCGCGAAACGGAGAGAGTTATGTTGGGAATATGCGTTTTTCTTGCATGACTGAATGTTCGGCTTCTTACCGTTTGCAATTAATTTGACTTTTACTCGGCACTCGTTACTCAACACTTTTTCGGTGAGCGATGCCTTTGGCAACGGCTTAAGCCGTATCGCTCTCACAAATGTTGATAGCCCACGTTCCGTACCCTCATACCGTTTCACTTTAAAATGGATACAAATAGGCAGCAGAGGAGCAGAGGAGCTTTCTGTGCAGAGGAGGAAAAAATTAGAACCCATTTGTATCAATAATTTCGTGAAATGGTATCAACTATCAATCTCAAGAATTTCTCTACCAGAACCTCTAGCCAAACGAGATATATCTTGTAAAGATTCTAATATCTTAATATATGACCTATTTTCAACTTTTTGCAAAGTATATAAAACTTCAATTATTCTATTTTTATAATCAACATAATCCTCTCTCAAAGGTACAAAAATTCCAAAAACACTATCGCCTTCTTTATAAGTCCAAACTGATACATTTTCTACTTCTTTTCTTTTTTTCCAACCAGCTTTTTCTAAATATATACACATTTTTGTATAAGGAATATCACCAATATCTGTAGTAAATATTTCATCCAAGTTCTGTATTTCCAACTATTTATCACCTCCTGATTAAAATATATTCTCCAAAGAATACTGTCTTTTTATCCTCTCAGCTTGTTTTTCCATTTTCTCTCTCAAAACATATGGTGTCAATAAATTTTCTTTAGGAATATTTATTGTTATAGTATCTATATTATTCGGATCTTTTTCACCTTCTAAGGATATCCAATATGCTGATCTTTTAATTAAAGTTCCATCATCTGTAATACTCAACAACATACTTAAATCTTTAGGAACTAACACAACTATTAGAAGTTGAGGAGCCTGACTAAGACCTATTAATCTTTTATAATTTTGAACTTTCAAAGGAAATTTTATATATTTTTCCTTGCTTATATCAATCGCAGTACATTTTACTTGCGCGTCAATAGAAACAGAAAATATTCCATTAATTTTACCAGGTGATCTAATGATTACATCAATTCCAGCATGATCCAAGGGTCTTCCGGTAACTATTAATTCTAATCCACTTAAAGCAGCAATAATTTTTATATATCCATAACTAAACTCTTCTTTTATAGTGTTTTCATCCATTATAAAGCATTAAACTAAAATTATATTACTAGTAAATTGGTATACGATAAACGACTTAATTTAAAGTATACACATAATTTACATGACATAAGTCGTGCCTGCTTGTAGCCTTCCCATATTCGGGGAAAACGGGAGAGGCAAAAAAATCTGAAAGCTATATATAATAAGCTTTTTCAGTTTTTATTTAAGTTTTCGCACGGCTATAGGCTCAATGCTTAGAGGATGAGCCATAATGAACGAAGCTGAAACCCGCGCCGAACTTATTGATTAACAACCACCTCCAAGTTTGACTTATGCTGATCCAGAAGATTGTCCAAGAACTGCAAGACATTCCCGAAGACAAACTAGCAGAAGTTTATGACCTAATTCACTACTTTCGACTAGGTTTAAGTCAAGAACGTACACAACCCCGCACCCCTGGTTTATTGAAAGGCGAACTCGGCGATGCTTTCTTTGAACCACTGCTAGAAGAGGAACTCCAGCAATGGGAATGAGCTACCTCATCGACACCCATATCTTTCTGTGGTGGCTCTTCGACGATCCAAAACTCCACACTGAGTGCCGAGACATCATTCGCAACCCAGATCATCGCATCATTGTCAGCAGTGCTTCCGCTTGGGAAATTGCCACCAAATACCGCATCGGTAAACTACCCGAAGCCGAACAACTCGTTGAGCAATATTCACAGATATTGTATCAGGCTAAATTTATCGAACTTGCCATCACTACAGCTCATGCGCTCAGAGCAGGAAGCCTACCGATTGCCCACCGAGATCCCGAGCGATCACATGATCATGGCTCAAGCTGAACTCGAAAGCTTGCCTCTTATCACCTACGACGCAGCCTTCCAGACTGGACTGATTCAGGTAATTGCCGACCTCAAATAAAAACTATAAACTATTAAACCACAATAAAAATCACAAAATTGCACCTATGCTTGGTAACCAAAACTTTCATGTAGTAAAAGAAGCTATTTTAACAAATGAGGAAGGAAACTTTACATTAGGAGAAACAGCTAAAGCAAAAGATTACCGAGTATTGACTAACGATGCTGGACAGATTCTAATAGACCCTATAGATATAGAAAAAATTCCAGAAGAACAACGCTGGTTGTGGAAAAATCCAGAAGCCTTGGGAACGGTACTACGGGGTATTGAACAAGCCGCGAGAGGAGAAGTTCATGATTTAGGTTCATTTGCTCAATATGCAGATCTGGAGATTGATGATTAATGCACTATATGAACAGGCTGCGAATCTGGTAGAAATGCCAGCACAATATCACGCTCAAGAATACCTTTTTTAATTAAGTCCTGAGTAATTCCACATTCCATACCATCATATTCAATTATCACTTTTCCATCGTCGATAATTACATATATTAGATTGCCACGCATACGCTGCCCTCTATCCCAACCAACCTGCATTTCTAGCAAGTGCGATCGCGCATTTCGTCAAATATGGCATCAAGAGCGTATGTTGCCGTGAGATGGGCGTAGTTTGTCATAATCACTAATTACCTGTTTGATGATTTCTCGATAGCTCGTGATGGTATCCATTGACTTACTTCCTTTTTTTCTTAATTTACAACAATCAGCTTTAAAGGTAGTTGAGCGATCATTAATTTTCCAATAGGTTCGCTCTCATATGTCGCTGTAGATTGCGTCAGAAATAGCAAGATAAAGGTTACGTTCCGGATCGACTTGATTAAGTAAGAGGCGATATAATGTATATGAACGATAGCTTGCTCTAGGTCAGCTACTTGAGATTGACTACGAAATTGCTTGATTTCAATAGCAATTTGTTTATTTCTCTGCCGAACTCCAATAAAGCCGCTTGCACCAAGATCCACAAATAAAAAACGCTCACCACAAGAAATAACATAGGGATCATTGGTAATTTCCCAACCGTCTTTGATAACTGCCTCGTTTACAGTTGCGTGAATGGAGTCTTTTACTAGCACTTTACTATAGGTAAAACTGACATGGGAAACGTATCATTCCGTGAATGACGATCACAGCGCATCAGCCATAAAATTCCCCTCTCCTTCTTATCTTGGCGTCCTTGGCGTCTTCTCTGCGAGACGCTGCGCGTTCGTCGTCAGACGTGGCGTCAGCCAAGGCGGTTCATCCAAAAAATAATTTTCACGACTTTTCCAGGAATCGGCGTATAAATTTTCAACCCAACTTGATATCATCGGCTCCGGAAAACTCAATAGAGAAATTGTAGCATCTATATAGATTTTTAATTTTGGTATAGGTTTGGTCAATTAGACAGAAAGCAGACAAACAACAGCTCCGTTTTCTTGCTTGAATCCCTTATCTTGTCATCAATATGAGTGCAACTTTCTGCCAAACTCGCAAGCCTTCTCCCATATTGCTTTTCTTTTGTACCTTTTTATTGACTCTCTTTATATCCCTACCGTGGGTGAGCGCCGAGGAAGAAGCCAAACCAAAGCCGCAATCTTGGGAGATTAACGGCATTGTAGCAGCCCTGGCAGATCCTTATGCTCAAACAAGGCTAGCAGCAGTAAGTAAATTGGGAGAATATCAGCTAGATAGTCCCAAATCACAGATTCCCAATTATAAAGAAGTTGTTAATCAGCTTGTTAAGCAGCTATCGTCTCAAGACAAAGATAAAAATGAAATGAGTGCTTCTCGTAGAGCCGCAGCATATGCACTGGCGCAGATGCAAGCCAAAGAGTATGCCGCCAACGTTGCCGCTCTGCTCAAAGATTCTGACACATATGTCCGTAGAGCCGCAGCAGATGCACTGGGGCAGATGCAAGCCAAAGAGATTGCCCCCAACGTTGCCGCTCTGCTCAAAGATTCTGACTCAGGTATCTGTTTTCTCCGTTCACGTCTAAGTGTTCTAAGTCACGATGTGTGTAGTACGATAGTAACACTATTACCAAAGCTAGGTAAACAAGATTTACCGATTTTAGTCAAAGTTCTAGACGCAATTCACAAATATCCTTCTGAGGTTGCTCAATTCAGATTTCTGGCGCATTTTATCAGCGGTGGTGAACAAGATGTAGAAATATTGATGCAATGGGTTGGCAAGCCCAAAACGACGCCCAAAAATTTGACTCCTGACAAGGGCAGAAGAATCATGGGATTGTTTGAGAAAGCCTGGAAACTCAGTGATTCTCTACCAGATTTGCGGGAAGAATTGGCACAACAAATTGCTGTAGTTGCTGATTTAGTTCATTGGCAAGCACAAGACATCGTTTTACTTGAACATCACTATCGCAACCTCAAAAGTGAACATTACAGACAGGCTGACACGGTGGAGCGTGTTATCAATGATCTGGAATATTGGAAGTGGTTTTTCCTTTTCCGAAACATCATTCTCATTCACCTTGCCGTTTGGCTGACTCTGATCCTTGCCTATCCCAAATTTACCCAAATTCTCGCACCCTGTTTCTGGAATCCTTGGGTACGGCGAATCCTTGGTTTTGGTTACATTGGCTTACTCCTAACCTGGGTTCCTTGGTTTCGTCAGCGACTGTTAGAACCGTTCAAACCTTCTCTGCTGGCAGATGCCGGATTAGACAATTTCATTGAGCAAGCGTATTTTGCAGAATCTTTTGTCAAAGTTCCACAAGGTAGCACCCCACCCCTAACCCCTCCCCGCAAGCGAGGAGGGGAACAAATCCTTTCCCTACTTACGGGGAAATTTAGGGGGGTGCGGTTAGGGACAGATTCTACTGACAACATCTCACCAGAAGTTCAACTTATAACCCAAGCACTGCCTACTCTTCAAGGGCAAATCGTCTTAGAAGGTGACTCTGGTTTAGGTAAGTCAATGTTTCTACGGCATTTGGTGAAAAATTCGCACAGCATAGTTGTTTACTTACCTGCTCAAAAGTGTGACAATGGGGTAATTGAAGCAATTTCGGCGAAGCTACTGGCACATGCACAAGATACAAAGTTCCTCAAAAACTTGATTTACAGTGGAGCGATAAATATCTGCATCGACGGACTCAATGAGGTGACTGCTGACACACGAGCAAAAATCTCGCAGTTTGCAGAAAGCTTTTTTCGGGGCAACATCATTATGACAACGCAGCCTCTAGAATGGACACCTCCTTCTACAGCTAAGAAATATGAATTGCAGCCTTTGCAGCGCGAGCAAATCCAGCAGTTTTTAATTTCTCGTCGGCTGCGACTTCCCCAAAATGCGACATTGAAAGACACTGATTACGAGCAAGCTTGTTCTCAGTACGTTGCAGAAGCTTTGAACGAGCAACAATCCTCAGAAGATTTAGCCGCAGCTCAGCGCATTCTTTCCAACCCAATGGATTTAACGCTCGTTGCCCTGATGCTATCACAAGGCAAGCAACCAAATTTGTTTCGCCTGCAAGAACAGCAATATCAACTGATGGCGGAAGAGTACCGGCGCGAATGGAAACACGATTTTCCCTTGAAGCCATTTTCTCAGGCAGTCTACCAAATGCGGCTCAACGACGAAAGCGCCATACCTGGTGATGAATTTCAGCAAGAATTAATCAGTATGGAAGATGAAAAATATAAGATGGTCGTCAGCCGTCAGTGGGAGAATAGTCAGGGAGAATATCAGAAAAGTTACTATTTTCGCCACGACAAAATTATGGAGTTCTTCTTGGTGCAGAACTTTCAAGGTGAAGGAGAAGAAGTAGAAGAGCGTGTTAATCAACACATTGACGATCCCCGATTTCGCGGTGTTTACTTATTGTTAGCGAATTTACTTTCTCTAGATGCAGCTTTAGTCCTCAGGGAAAGATTAATTGAATATGCTGCTAACAGTAAAGACCATACATTAAGTGATACATTTGTCCAGTTATTACAGTTACGCTTGCCACAATGGACACATGATGGGACCTTAAAACAACTGATACAACAGCACGAACAAAAATCTCAGTATTTGATTTTGGTTACTAAGTTTTTTGATCAGGTTGATGCGAAGATTAAACGTGAGAAGGAATTGCACCTGACTATCGAAAATATCGAAAGTAGTCTCAGGATTTTCACGCCGTTGCCTGTTTTAATTACTGTGGATGCCCCAAGCGATCGCGATATCATCCGTCTGGTGGAAATTTCTACACAACGAGAAGGGGAAAACACTCAAAAAGCTGGTATTCTAATATATAAAGTAGCACCAGATGCCACAGCTAGAATCGAAATCGCTAAAGTACGGTTACGCGATAATTTTGTGCTGATACCCATTCCGCTCACATTAGTCGAAAAAGCTTTACCAGACAAGTACGAATGTAACGGATTGCTAGAAGAATATGTCGATCGCTACCTCCAACGTGCTGATTTCTTTGATGACAAAAATGCGATCAGTGACACTTTATCTTTTTTCGGGCGGACAGAAATCTTGCAACGTTTGGGAGAAGATTTGCTGAGACATCAGGGAGTTGGATTATTTGGATTACGCAAGTCGGGTAAAACCTCTGTGCTTCTCCAGTTGGGCTTTATGCTGCGCGAACATCCAATTATTCATATTGACTTACAAGGATATGGCGGTTCTCGCTACGGTGCTGCTTTATTTAATAAGATTCTTCAGTCTCTCTCTACTCTACAAAGTGAGACTCCACTCCCAAGTTTTGAACCTTTTTCTTCCGATAAACCAGCCACAGAGTTAACTGTAGATTTTCTTCAACGCGTGAATGACTTTACCGATGCTATCCAAAAAACTCGTAAATATAAATTGCCGATCCTTTGCTTTTTAGATGAAGTTGAAAGGATTATTCCCACGCCAGAAGACAGTCGGGAAAAAGCCGAAGAATTTAATGCTTGTTTTGGAGCGCTGCGCGTGTTATGTCAACAACAACGGCAAATGTCACTTCTGATTGCTGATGTGCATCCAGATTGCAATCGGATTAATTCGTGGACACAAAAAGGTGTGGCGACTAATCCGGTTTTTAGTTTCTTTAAAGAAGTCTTTTTGCCTCCTTTTTCGGAGGAAGAAACGCAAGAAATGCTAATTAATATTGGCAAATTAATGGGGTTGGAGTTTGATGCCGCAACTCCCAAGCAAATTCATTATCAAAGTGGTGGGCACCCATTTGTTTCCCGCCAAATAGCTCGCTTGCTCACAGAAAAAATCAAGGAGCAGAATCCCAAAACTTCTCCAAATGGAAGTTTACGCATTGAATGGGCTATGGGAGGATCTTTAGAGAAGACTTTCAGCCGGAAAAGGGAATTAAAAAATTACTTAGAAAAGAGCATTTGGGAAGATTTAGAAAAACGCAATTTTCAAGTGGCGATCGCTATTCTCCGCACTGTTGCCTGTAACGAAGAATTCCCAGAAATGAGAACAGAAGCCGCGTTACTCAACCAACTCCGAAGTGAATTCCCCGTCTACCAGTGTTCAGATGCATGTCATTGGCTCACCAAAGTTGGATTGTTGAATCACGAGGAAGTCGAGCATCAAGATATTTACTATATCCGAATTCCACTCTTCTCACGGTGGATACAAATGCAGATGACAGATGAGGAAATCAAATTATGCCAGATTTTGTAGAAGAACGTCCGTTTGATAACTACCGAGTCGCGATTACTGATCCCTCCCACTTCTTCGGACGTAGTGAACTCATATATACTATGCTTAAGTCACCTTTCCAGGTGCGGATTCTCTTAGGGGGAAGGCGTTTGGGGAAAACGAGTGCCTTACGTGCTGTGGAGTGGAATTTACTGAATCCAAGCACCAATTATCCTCGCCGCGCCTTTCCCATACTGATTAACCTTCAGTTAGAACAACCCAAAGACTTAGACAATCTACGTTATCTCCTCATTGCCAGACTCCGAGAAGCTATAGAACGTTGGCGAGAAGTGCCTCTAGCAGAAATGCGGCAAATGTATCGCGAGTTTTTGAGTCAAGTGAAGGGTGCTGAAGTGACTCTCAGTTTCTTGAAACAATTAGATATTAAGTTTAACATTAATAATCCTGATTCCGAAAGACGTTTAAATAACGATAGCTTCCGGTTGGCTTTCCTAAAAACGACAGAGGAACTGCGAAAGTTAAATTTTCAGGGGGTTTGCTTTCTCATCGATGGTGCAGAGTTCATCGTCCGCCAAAGTTGGGCAACTGATGCTTGGTCTTACCTACGTGGCTTAAAAGATACCGACACTGCCATCAAACCTTGCTTAGGGCTTTTATTATCTGGCTATCGAGATTTGAAAGAGTACCAGCAACGCGTAGGTTCGCCACTATTAAATATAGCAGAGATTGAATGGTTGGCTCCCTTAAGCGATGAAGATGCAAAAAAACTGATTGGCGATCGCGCAGAACAAGAGAAAATATCTTTAAACGACGACAAAATGACCTCAGTGATACAATGGTCAGGATGCCATCCATACCTAACGCAACAATCACTCAACATTATTTTCGATTCTAACCATCAAGAGTCTCGCACCGATCTGATTGACCAATTACTACAGCATCATGACAAAGACTTCTCCGCATGGTGGAATGCAGAACATCTGTCTGGTTGCTTTGGCGAAACTGAACGCACAGTCTACTCGGCCCTGATTCAGAAGCGAAAAGGAACTCTTAAGAGTTTAGCACAGTGTACGGGTTTCAATCGAGTTCAAGTGGCAGACGCTTTAGAAGTCATTGCTGGTACTGGTGTCATTCGGCAGTTAAAAGACGAGGAAGAGTCCTATACATTAGGTTCTCGCCTATTTGAGGAATGGGTGGTACAGCAGGAGCTTGTTAAAAGCTGACGTTAGCGGGAAGGGGTATTTCCGAGTTTTGCACAGAGCAGTGCATATTTGCGAGATCATTTAATTTTCTCTGTCAATCGAAAAACTTATAGGACTTACGCATTGACAGGAAATACCAAAGATGGGGTATTGATTTCAGGCATTAAACCCTGATTTTTCGACACTTTTTAGGCGATGCCTGCGGCGGGCTACGCCTACGCTATTGATCCTCGGATAATTGATAAAAGCCTGAAACGACCTATTTTCGTTAAACTCGTCGAGGGAAGATTCCCCCGACGAGTTTAACGTTAATTCACAAGATAAGAAATTTGTACAGTGCGTAAGTTCTAACTTAATACAGGAGCGTTCTTGGCGGTTCAATTTTCATCCCTGTTTTATGCAACACTGAAACTTTATCCCTGAGTAAGTGATTTACAGCAGTTTTCACATTAATAGACTACATAACTTGTGTAGGGGCTTTCTTTGATATTATATCGGATGTACCCAGATATTATCTATATAAAACCCTTACCCACTCCAAAACGAACTGCCTCAACTGTGGTCTATACATCTGAAAATTGCTGTAAATGAAAAAATCTACGTACATATGAGTAAATAGATTTGTATATTCAACTAAGGTTAATTTTATAATTAAGTTTTTTCAGTAACAACTATCAATAGCTGGTTGACAAATATGCAATATGCTGTTTTTATAAAGCTCAAATCAGTGCCTACGTCTGTAGCAATCCTTGCAGAAGTTGTGAGAAAATCTGAGACGTTGAGCGATCGCACCACGCTGAACTCCCGCTCTCTCGTTGAATGCTATGCATGAGTCAGCATACATTTAAAGCAGAAGAAGCGGTGAAAAGCCAGATTTTATATTATGTCCGGTTAATTAACCATAATTTCGTAGACACTGCACCCCACGCCGCTTTGGCGTCAGCCACAAGCGGCGTGGGGTTCTTTTTCGCATAGGTGTGTTACCAGACATGATATTACGTAGTGATAGCATTTCACGAAAATCTTGATACTATTCGCTCAAGAACTGCATCCCTTGCTTACCTAAATGTATCAACTTTAAAGTGAAACGGTATGATGGGATGGGTAACAAAATAATAAAGTTGTAAAGCTAGCGGGAGAGAGTACTCTCAAAGCGCGACTTCACTTGAAATTTGAGAGAGGGAATTAGCTTTCGCACTTCATCCCTTCCTGAGTCAACATCTGTTCAAAGACGATCGCTAGTCGCGTCTGAAAACGCTGGCGGTGTTTTAGCTTCCAAACAGGTTGCACAATTTCCAGCTTGTTGCCATCTCGATCTACAAGCCGAACAGCGTGAAGTGTAGATAGCCTGAGTTCTTTAAGTACCATTAACTCTGGAATTGCCGCAGCACCAACACCGCTTTCAACAACTGCTTTCACCATCTCGCTACTGCTTAAGACAAGAGCAACGTTTAATTGATTTGGTTCGATTCCCCAATTTTGGAGGGCTTGGAGAAATATTTGCTGCGCCCCAGAGCCAGACTCACGCATTACCCAATTTGTTGTGACAAGTTCCTCTGGAGAAATTTCTGTCCGCTTAAACCAAGGGTGATATTTGCCCACTACAATTTGTAGGCGATCGCGTCCCACAACTTCTTGTTCCAGACAATTTTTGAGAGAGGGTTTGATTTCTCCTGTGACTAAGCCCAAATCAAATCTTCCCGTTGCGGTTCCTTCGCCAATTTCTTCTGCATTACCCAACGTACAGTTGACAAATATGCCAGGATACTTTAATTTGAACTGGCTAATCTTATCAGGTAGCCAGTAATTCCCAATGGTGAGACTCGATCCCAGCTTTAACTCACCTCGCTGTAAATTATTTAATTCTCGCAAGCCTCGCTCGGTTAACGCCACTTGTTCAAGAATTTTCCGTGCTTCTACTTCTAGCAACTTGCCAGCTTCAGTGATTTCAATTTGGCGACTGATCCGATGGAATAGTCTCACTCCGTATTCTATCTCCAAAGTTTGGATCGCTGCACTCACAGCAGGTTGAGTAATGTAAAGCGCCTCTGCCGCACGGGTAAAGTGCAGATGTTCTACGACTGCAAGAAAAATTCGCAATTGCTCTAACGTCATTTTAGCTCTTTACCGTTGACTGAGCGATTGTTGTTTATCACTCTCGTCTTACCTCATTGATTATACGGTAAAACAACAGTATTACCGCAGAGCAATTTAAATTGCTTTGACGCACCTAGGAGCGTTTACTTAATCGCAATTACTCACCTCAGGTAAACTTTATAAGTATATCCTTAGCTGGATATTTAGTCATCAATATAACTCTCATATTCATTTGTCCTTCAATTCACCATAACTCTGATTGGCAAAAGGGTAAGGCTAAAATTAGCGTTACTTAAACTGCCGTAAGTGAATCAAAAAAAAGTGACAAATATAACTTTTAACAGATGAATCATAAATTTAATCTATCACTGTGACAAAAAAGAGTATTTGCCTATACCAATGGGGATCAGTAAAGTGATGTTGTGCCTGATCAAGGCATTCACCAGTTCAAATTGGACACGTTGCTTATGACTAAAGTTAAAAAAAGTGTTCACGGCTTAAAGCCAAACTGCCTTTCTTTTGGGGAAGTTTTAGCTCAATCCTTTGCCGTTATTGCACCGACAACAATAGCAGCATCTAATATTGGCTTAATAGTTGCGCTTTCTGGAAACGGCACTTGGCTAAGCTTTGTCATCGGTCTAATTGGACTGGTGTTTGTCAGTATTAATATTAATCAATTTGCCAGTCGTTCAGCGTCTCCTGGTTCACTTTACTCGTATATTGTTAAAGGACTCGGTCCCACGGCAGGTGTTATTTGCGGCTGGAGTTTGGTGCTGGCGTATCTATTTACAGGGATGTCAGTGTTGTGCGGTTTTGCCAACTTCAGTGCGAGCTTGATTGGTCATTTGGGCATCCATCCGAGCAGTATTACACTGTTAGCTCTCGGCGCGGGGATTGCTTGGTATGCAGCTTACAAAGATGTCCAACTTTCAGCCGTAGCAATGTTGTGGATGGAGGGAGCCTCTCTGTTATTAATTGCCATCTTGTGCTTTGTTATTTGGGCACACAAGGGTTTTGCGTTGGATATGCCACAACTTACCCTGCAAGGTGTAAATGCAGGTGGTGTGGCGTCAGGACTTGTGCTAGCATTGTTCGGCTTTTCTGGCTTTGAAAGTGCTACATCCTTGGGGGATGAAGCCAAAAAGCCATTGAAAACTATCCCCAGAGCCGTCATGGGTAGCACGATTCTGGCTGGTATATTCTTTATTATGACAACGTATATTGAAGTACTGGGTTTTAGAGGCACAGGAGTCTCTATCACCACTAATGAAGAGCCTCTAAGTTTTTTATCGCAACAAGTTGGGCTGGGATATTTAGGAGGATTGGTTGGCATTGGTGCTTTGTTTAGCTTCTTTGGTTGCGTGCTTGGGTGTATCAATCCTGCCGCGAGAGTGTTCTTTATGATGGCACGTCACGGGTTGTTCCACTCCAAACTGGGCGCAGCACACTCATCCAACAAAACACCTTACGTTGCAGTCACAATAGTTTCATTTTTGACATTTCTAGTCCCTGCACTGATGTCCCTATTCCACGTCAAACTCTTCGATAGTATGGGTTATTTGGGGGCAATTTCTAGCTTCGGATTTTTAACGGTGTATATCTTGATTTCTGTAGCATCTCCGATTTACCTGTATAGAATGAGAAAACTCCGTTCGCGAGATATCGTGTTCAGCGTATTGGGGGTTGGCTTCATGATAATCCCGGTTGTAGGTAGTGTGGGAATTCCTGGCAGTACAATGTTCCCAGTTCCCAATGCCCCTTATAATATTTTTCCCTACATGTTCTTAATGTATCTTGTGGTGACTTGTGGATGGTTTGCGATGCAAAGGTTCCGTTCTCCAGAAGTTGTCCGCTCAATGCAGCGTGGAATTGATGAGATTCACGAGAAATTTACAACCCCTACACCAGTAGTGATTTCTTCATCGCTTGAAGACGAACTCTAATAACGTGTTTGGTTAATAGTTAATAGTTGATTGCAATTAACCATTAACCATCAACCATCAACAATTAACGAACAACGTCATGGATAAACAAAAATGAGCGAATTATCTACAGCAATTCCCATTGGGCTAACGACCTTCACTGCCACCAACATGGACGATCTTGTCATCCTGACATTGATTTTCTCCCAGATGAAGACAAATCTCCACAAGCACATTGTCGCTGGTCAGTATCTAGGTTTCACCGCCTTGGTCATCGTCAGTCTTTCTGGTTTCTTCGGTAGCACGATCCTACCGCAACCCTGGATTGGATTGCTAGGTATTGCTCCGATGATGATTGGGTTCTATCGCTTACTACATCAAGACACTGGTACAGAAGGGGAAGGGGAAGCGGAAACAGAACAGCCTGTTAACCGTTGGTTCACTTACTTTCTGTCTCCCCAAATATACAGTATGGCTGTAGTGACAATTGCCAACGGGGCAGATAACATCGCAATCTATGCGCCGTTGTTTGCCAGCACTACCAGGGAAAGCCTGGTGATCATCCTCACAGTGTTCTTCTCATTAGTAGGAGTTTGGTGCTATGCTGCTTTGCAGTTGACTCGCACACCTGCGATCGCCGATGTCCTGAATCGCTATGGCAATCAACTCGTTCCGTTTGTGCTGATGATCTTGGGTAGTTTCATTTTGATTGAGAGTCACACTTTGGAAAATCCTGGTTTAGCTGTACTCACTTTAGTTATATGCTGTATTTGTCTGTTAGTTTTGAGTAAGAACATTTGGAATCTGTTGCCTGCTGAATCAAGAGAAGGATAAAACGACGGAAATCCAAAACTAACACTAGGAAATGAATCTTCACTTTAAATCACGAGAAAATCATGAAAATCTTTAAAATCGCCATTGTTGTCCTGCTTTTTTTTATTAATTTAATGGTTGCCCAACCTTCATTTGCTGGTAAAAAATTAGCAGAAAATCCCGATTACATAGAAGTGTCACAAGCTTTAGACAGTCTCTTGCAGGACAAAGAAACGCAAGGTGCAACACCAGAAAATGCTCTGAAAATTGCCAATTTACAGTTTCAAAAATACATTTTGGAGACAGGAAAAGGTAAGGGAGTGTGCCGTAACGAAACCGGGACAACACTACTAGTCTACGGTCAGAAAAATAAAAAATCTCAGTCCACCTATGACAATGCTCTTTATCTTCTGCCAAATGGTCAAGAAACTGATGATGAATGGGATTGTGACGGCGTTTACGTACCAAGTAATTTAAAGGTGACGGGAGCATCCCAATTTGGCAGAAACACATTATTCGCGAGGCTATCTCGCGAA
>CALMVQ010000330.1 GCA_937873135.1 uncultured Scytonema sp.
CCGCTCCCTGCTCCCCTGCTTACCTATTTGTATCAATTTTAAAGTGAAACAGTATGACTCATAGCTGCCCTCTGCCCTCTGCCTTTCTTCGGTCAATTTGACGGACATGATATCAGTCCTGTTTTCTCCTAAAATATCAGGGTTTTCCTGATTGAATTCTCAGTTTCATTCAGCGTAATCTATAACTTATGAGGGATGAAAATACAAATTATCAGGTTTTCCCTGATTGAATGCTCACTCTCATTCAGAGTAATTTATAACGTGGATTGAACAAACAGTAGACTTTTCTCGCAGTCAGTGTCTGTATTATGCATAAATTGACTTGCCAGTAACAAATTGGTTGTTCTACTAAAGGTTTGCCCGTAAGTATATGTCAACTCTGCGCATTCTTTTAGTGGATGACAGCCAAGTCTTTCTGAGGTCTCTCACCCGCTTTTTGGCTATGGATGCGCGACTGGAGATTGTCGGGTGTGTTCTCTCAGCAGAGGAAGCAATACATTCTGTATTGCGCTCACGTCCCGATATGGTACTGATGGATTTATCTATGGGGAGAATCAATGGTTTGGAAGCAACACGGGTAATTAAAGCGCAGCCCAACCCACCATATGTTGTCATCTTAACTCTGAACGGTAGCAGTGAATATTGTGCAGCTTCCGTTGCGGTGGGTGCAGATGGCTTTGTTGCCAAATCGGAAATTGGTACAGCGTTGTTACCTCTCATCCAAGGCTTTATTTGAATAGCAATGAGCAATTAGCTATTAACAAGCATGCGTAAGGTAGGCATTACCGGAGCGCAAATTATACAGATATTCAACATCGTATAGGGCACTGCCTACCTTGCTTGGACAAAGAAAAACCCCCAGATTTACTAATTTCAGCCGCTCAATAAGTTTTAGTTAATTGTTTCGCCATTAGCATTTGGCAGTCCTGACAGTTAACTTTATTTACGATAATTTTCCTAATAAATATAAAATTTATGAATAACGTACTGTTTGGTGATTTTAAGACAGTTGCTACCGAGATAATTACTCTGGTTTTCCCAAAAACTGATTTCAAAGTATTATGCCAAGAAATTGGAATCGGAAATATAGCTATTACTTTTTATAATCCTAAAAATTTTTCAGACAACTTTAGAATTAAATATTATGTCAAGCTAAGAACATTAATCATTTCGGGATATTCTAACGAACGAACAGTTAATTTAATTTATCAAACCGAAAATAATTATAGTTGGCGCAATGAAAGCGGATTGACAATAAATAAACCTTGTTCTATAGGAGAAAAGTTGGAACTTTTAGCGATGAAATTCTTGCCAATTTTACAAGAATTTTATCTAGGTAGAGTTTTTGAGAACTTCTCTATTTCACATGACTTGAAGACTGTATCTACCTCTATTGCAGATAGGACTTTTTTCGAGTTTACTCAAAACTGAAACAGAAATCTTTGCATCTCTACACAGCCTAAAAACTATACCGCTCAGCTTTATCTAAACCATATTTGCTCATAAATAAGAAATTCAGCTATGGTACTCTGCTCCCAAGCATAAAAACTTGGGATTTAAATCAGGACTTAAAGTATGCGGGAAAGAAGATTCTTTCCCGCATACTTTGCGGTTTATACAAGAGCGCGGAGTGTCTCGGGATTGTTCCTTTTTTAAAGTGGGCTTTATACCCACCTATGTAGTTTTTCTCGATACTTATTTCCTTCTACCCTCCACCGGATGCCTTTATTTGTAACAAATAAGATCCCAAACTCCGAAGCAAGGAGTTGGGGGTTTAGGTATTGCAATTCTCAAAAACTCAGATAGGATTGCTATAGCAGTCTGTGGAGGAGAGCATGACAATGAGAGGAAAGCTGTAGCTGAATTGTACTCATCCCAAGGCATCGGAGGGACGGTAGTAGCCAGGAAGATGAACTTTCTGACAATTGCTGCGCGAATTGCTAAATAAATTTTTTGCTAGAGCACTTGACATAGCGATGTCTTCTTGTAGAATTATTTCCGTGGTTAAAGATAAAAAATAGGAATTATACATCTTTAGATAGTGTCCTGAAGAAAAAATTTGACCCGACAATTGTCAGAACTTACGAAGAAAGGCAAAGAGCAGAAGCAAAGAAGTATCAATAAAAACTACATAGGTAAGTATAAAGCCCATTTTGAAAAAGAATTGTATGGAGACGCTCCGTGCGAGATACAAGGCTTCCAAGCTTCAATCCCAGGCTATAGCGCGCTATAGCATCGCTGCCTTTTACGCACACCGAGGTGAGAAACCCAATTTCTCTGTTGGTGCTTGGCTTCTCTCCGCACTATAATTTTGGGGAAAATCGGTTTTTTTTGCGTAAATCATTTCAAAACTAAGCTATCAGCACTCCTCTGTCAGATCTGAAGAGAAATGGTGTCGAGATAAGGTGACATAAATCGAGTTCTGACACGTCATACAGACTGATGGCTGAATGCTTATAAATTTTAACTGTATATCTTAAGGAATTTAAAATGAGTCAGTGGATAAAAATAAGATTTTATAGAGTCACACTATTCATATTAGGTTTAACTATTGTTAGCTTGCTGGCTGTAACTCCTAAATTTGAAGCTGTCAAAGCTGCAGAGTTGCACAAAAAGCATGCAGTCATAAACAACAGCTGGTTATCAGCCTCTTTTCCAGTAGAAAACTTTCAGGCATACACATCACCTTTTGGCTACCGTCTTTCTGCCACTGGCGGGAACCAATTAGAATTTCACAGTGGGTTGGATATGGCCGCACCACAAGGTAGTTATATTCGCAACTGGTGGGCGGGTACAGTCACGAAGGTTGGCGATCGCGATACCTGTGGAACTCATCTTGTCATACAATCAGGCGAATGGCAACACACCTATTGTCACATGGAAGGACAAGTTGAAACACAGTCTGGTCGTCGTTATCTCATTGATCGTACGGGTGGTATTCAAATTTGGGAAGGTGAGCAAATACCTGCAGGAGCTAGAATTGGTCGAGTCGGAATGACTGGACGCACCACTGGTCCTCATCTGCACTGGGGACTCAAATACAGTAGCAATTACGTAAATCCAGCAATGGTTCTCCAAGAAATGTTCTCTCAGCAGCAAATTGTCCGAGGCTCAACTCAACAGTCCACACTCAAAATTGATGAGTCAAGACATATTAGAGATTAGGTGGTAGTTGATAGTTGTTAGTTGTTAAGTTTTAAAAAGTACTATTAACTACTAACAACTAACCAACAACCAACATATTTCTACGCTTTGCTGGATGCTGCTAACGGTTTCTCAGGCAACTGAGTATATTCGGCAACAATTTGACGGAATTGTTCTCCCTCAATAGTCTCTTGTTCTACCAACAAATCCACCAGAGAGTCTACCAAACCACGATTTTGGCGAATCAGGTTACGCGCTGTTTGATAGCAGGAAATTGCGATCGTTCGCACTTGTCGGTCAATTTTGGTAGCTATCTCTTCTGAGTATTCAGAGCGATCCATCCAGTCTCTACCCAGAAAAACTTGCTGTCCGGGACTTTCTAGAGCTACTGGTCCAAGATCGGACATACCGTAGAGTGTGACCATCTTCCTTGCTAAACTTGCTACAGTTGTCAAATCTTGCGAGGCTCCGTCAGTCACTTCTGCTTCGCCAAACACCTCAGCCTCCGCAGCTCTACCACCTAGAGTTACGGTAATCCGATCTATTATCCAAGCACGACTGTACAAGCCGCTGTCAACAGTATCTTCGCTGGGCAGGCTTTCGGTAAAACCACCAAGACCGCCAGAACGAGGAATGATTGTAACTTTGTTTAAGGGATCGGAGTTTTTCAGGAGAGTAATCAGCAAAGCATGTCCAACCTCATGGTAGGCAATGAGCCGTTTTTTCTTACTGTCAAGCAAAGGAGTTAGCGATAAACCAATTGTAATGCGGTCGATCGCATCGCTCACTTCTTGCATTGTCACTGCGTCTTTGCGTCGGCGGGCGGTAAAAATTGCCGCTTCGTTGAGCAGGTTGGCAAGATCTGCACCGGAAAACCCTGGAGTCCGTCGTGCGATCGCTTCTAAAGAGACTTCCGGAGATAGTTTCTTATTGCGTGCATGTACTTGTAAGATTTGCAAGCGACCTGTATAAGTTGGCAGATCTACAGTGACTTGTCGGTCAAACCTTCCCGGTCTCAGCAACGCTGCATCCAGTACATCAGGACGGTTTGTTGCGGCAATAATAATAATGCCATTGTTGCCTTCAAAACCGTCCATTTCAGTGAGCAGTTGGTTGAGGGTTTGTTCCCGCTCATCGTTACCGCCTCCGATTCCAGTACCTCTTTGCCTGCCGACGGCGTCAATTTCGTCGATAAATATCAAGCAAGGAGCATTCTCTTTAGCTTTTTTAAACAGGTCGCGCACACGGGATGCACCTACACCCACAAACATTTCTACAAATTCTGAACCGGAAATACTAAAGAAGGGGACAGAAGCTTCGCCTGCGATCGCTTTTGCCAGCAAAGTTTTCCCAGTTCCGGGAGGTCCTACCAACAGCACTCCTTTGGGAATCCGTGCGCCGACAGAGGTGAATTTTTCTGGTTGTTTGAGGAAGGTGACAACTTCTTGTAGCTCTTCTTTAGCTTCTTCGATACCTGCTACGTCGTCAAATTTCACTCCGGTTTTTGCTTCCATTTGGAAGCGTGCTCTGGTTTTGCCGAAGTTCATTGCTTGACTGGAAGCATTTGTAGAGCGGCGCAGGAACAATAGCATTAACGCAACTAACGGTATAATCCATAGAAGATTGAACAAAAGAGTTACGGCAGCCCGACTATTACCAGTCGGTACCGCCTCAAAATCTACTTTATGTTCTCTAAGTTTGTTAATTAACTCCGTGTTTTGATCCAAAAGCCTGACTTGTAGGGGTTGTGGATCTGACTTTTGCGAATCTTTTTGAGAATTTAGATAAACTTTTGCTATTTGTTCGCTTTCATCGAGTTCTACTTTTTTAACTTCACCTCTCTCAGTTTTCTGAATCAAATCGCCGTAGGTCAGCGTATCACGCTGATTTGCTTTTTGCGCCAGCGCCGGAGTTCCACCGAAAATTCCTGGCAACATGATCAGACTAGCAGCCAAGGCTCCAGTCAAAGCTCCGCCCCGCTTCATTTGTCGCTGTTTCACAGATGTCTTTTTCCGAAAAATTGTCATAATAATTACCTTTTGCCTGCTGACTAGAACGCTCAAGGGACTAGTCTTTATGCTGATTTTTCTAGCAAGAATTGAAATAAACCTTTTCTAATCTTCTACTTTAGCTTCCACAAAAACTATTCACACATGTATGCCATCCTCGCTGCTTGCTACCGTAAGTCTTTGTAATTTCTTCAATTGTATGCTTTTTGTGACTGGGGCGTCAGGAGTCTTGAACAGGTAGGGAGCAGGGAGAAGGATGCGTGTAAATAATGGCGCTCAAAACCACCCACATGGCATGTATGTATTTCCGATTTCCTCCGTCAGAAGGTGATTTCTTCGTCCCTGAGTAGCGCACGCTTCTTGTGACTTATTTGACTTCGGTTCCGGTTTTACATTTTTTCAGCCCAAGTTTCTGCACAACTGTTTCTCCTGACTTTCAACGACTCAATCCGATCATTATCAAAGTGAAATCGGCAGCGCTTCAAGTTTCGCCCCACCTTAATTAAATACTTAATCACCGCCAAGTAACGGTTGATGGTTGCCGTCTCCCCATCCAAACTCCCTACTTCACCACCAATGAGCAACTTGCTTCAAATCGACATTTCCACCACTGACGATCACACCAATTCTCGCCTGCGGTGCTTTCACAACTCCTTCAAGGAGGGCTGCTGTGGCAAGGACTCCGGTGGGTTCAACGACAATTTTGAGGCGTTCCCACAAAAAGAACATGGTGCGAAGAATTGCTTCCTCGGATACTGTCACCATATCGTCCACGTAATGCAGTACCAAGGGAAAAGTTATCGACCCGAGGCTGGGAGTACGTGCGCCGTCAGCTATGGTATCAGGATTTTTGACTGTTTGCAGAGTTTTGGTGTGAAACGAACGTGTGGCATCGTCAGCACGTTCTGGTTCGACTCCTATAACTCGACAATTCGGTAAAACTGCTTTGGTTGCGATCGCAGAACCGGAAAGTAATCCGCCACCGCCACAACACACTAATAGTAAGTCTACACCAACTTCATCAATCAGTTCTTTGGCTGCTGTTCCTTGTCCTGCGACTATATGAGGATGATTGTAGGGAGGAATCAACGTTACTTGGCGATCGCTTGCCAAACTTTGGGCTAATTCTTCTCTGTTTGTTTGCTGACGATTGTAAATAATCACCTCTGCACCATACTCACGAGTTGCAACTTGCTTAACGCTTGGGGCGTCGTCAGGCATCACGATAGTCGTGGGAATATTCAGCAATTGTCCGGCAAGGGCGATCGCTTGGGCATGATTTCCAGATGAAAATGTCAGAACGCCTTTTTGTTTTTGTTCTTCAGATAGCTGTGATAAAGCATTATACGCACCTCGAAACTTAAAAGATCCAGTGCGTTGAAAATTTTCACACTTGAAAAACACTTGACTATGAGTACGTTCGTTGACCGTTCTAGAGGTGAGAACTGGGGTGCGGTGAGCAATACCCGCAAGACGCCCAGCTGCTGCTTCCACATCTGTTATGGTGACAGAATTATGCTGTAGCATCCGCAATATCCTCACTAAAAGAGTAATCGTGCCAATCACACACCGCCAAACTATTCACTCCAGGTAACTGTTGGCGATCATCGTGCAAGTCTTGAGCGATCGCCTCCACTGCTGCAAAATCCTGTATTTTGGATAACAACAATTTGCGAGGCGGTGTTCTCATTGCCACAGCCACAATATTTCCGTTTGTCTCTACGGTTGCCAAGTACAGGTTGCAATTATACCGTCCTGGATAGAATATCAACGTATTAACAATACTAAGCAGCAGACAATGCTGTGCTTCGTCACTCAGCAAGTAGTCTTTCACTTGCTGATAAAATTTACTTGCTTCCTCAAACCGATGAACTTTCATCTCGCTGTCACCGAATAAACTGTGCAAGAAAGCCAAGCATTCCCTATCAAAGGGAATTAACTCCTGTCTTCTTTCTTTTTTCAAACATATTTCTGTGTAAACTTGTACATAAGATCCACCCTTCCTTTGCGTAACATTGCTGGATCTAATCTTTCTGTGGTATTGCAAGTCATTAATACAACCAATTGTTGCTGGATCTGAATTCCGGATTCCTCTATCACACTTTGGTACAATGTGCCATCAAGTAAGCTGAGAATGTGTTCTGTCTTGTTATTATATTGAGCGACTTCATGAGCACGATTTTGTGCTAAGTTATCGGCTTCGTTAATAATAATACAAATTCGCTCTAAGTAGGTTGGGGGGACAAAGTTGGCGATCGCATCATGATCCAAAATAAAAATGACATACCCTAAAGGCAGAAGAATTTCTTTGGCGACTGCTTGTGTCCATGCTGTTTTACCTGTACCGGGTTCTCCATGTATCAGAACCGCTAACTGCTTTTGATTGAGAATCGCCTGCTGTACAGTGTCAGTGAAGCTTTGAACATCTGAGGGAAAACTGCGAATGGGAAATTGGCTGTGCAGTTTACCTACGCGACTTTGATATCCACTCAGCATGACTGCTAAATCGTAAGTTGCTTTGTTAATGAGTGGGGCTAAATTTTTTGCCATTAAAGTGTATTGTCGGCGTCCCCTCTCAAAAGGGTTAATTTGCAGCCAAATGTCGTAGTTAGACCAGTATGCATTGACTGTGTTGACAACATCAAGACGATCCCAGTTGACAAATTTTTCTGGAGGGTAAAAGAAATCTCGTTCTAAATAATACTGAGTAATCAAATCAGGACATCCCAATAAATCTAAGATTCTCAATACAGTAATTTCTTGCAGTCGATGAAGAACGTAATCTATCGGAATGCTATTGCGACTAACAAATTGAATGATTGGTGTTTCTGTACTCAGAACTTCTTTGTAACGATAATCAGGTGTGAGAAGATCGGGTGTGATGTAATTCCAATATTTCTCAAATTCGTAGCGCGTATTATCAGACGCTACATTGAGCAAATTTGCCCACCAAGTATAATTATTTCGACCTAAAGTATCAGCAATATTACTCGTCAAATTTAAAGTTTTTTGAGTTAACTCCCGCGTATCGTTACAAAAAAGTTGCCACAAAAACTGCCATTCTAATTCTCGATGTAATGGTCGCCAACCACTTGTCAGTAAGCTTTGACGATTGTTATTTGTGGAAGTGCCTTCGTTGCTTCGATAATAATCAAATTCCATATTTTCTCTGGATGCAGTGTTGATTAGGAGTGAGGAGTGATTTGTAAGGGCGGGGCTAATATACATAAACAGCATCTCAACATTTGTTTACATATTTAGGTTTTTTTGCGCCAACCTACTTATATGTGACCGCATGTCAAACCCACCCGTACAGGAAGCTAGGAGTGATAGGAAAGCAAATCATAACTTACAACTCATAAGTTGTGAATGGCGATCGCTCACACAAATGCTTGGGTATTACACATTCAAATTGTATGGTAATGCACCGCACTTCTTTGATCATGGCTGAATGCTTGCTTAAAAACTGTGAATAAACCCTTAATGAATACCGCCAAGCAAAATTGCAATTTTATTGTAGTATTTGTATTACAAATTGTCAAGAGTTAGGGAAGGTTCACTTATATCTTGCACCTACCGAATAAACTCGGAAAAAGTGAATCAAGGGTTCAA
>CALMVQ010000331.1 GCA_937873135.1 uncultured Scytonema sp.
CCGGATGCGTTGTAAGGCGCACGTCCGGTTCTGAGGGGGCGGGGTTACAGCAATGAAATCCTGCTACCCGACCACGGTGACGCCTATCAGGAAGTTGGCGATCGCATAAGGTTCAATCACTTCAACACGTGGATATTTCCTTTGCATCTCCGCGTGGCGATCAGCTGCGCAGCGGTAGCGAGTCTTCTCACTCGGGGAGACGCAATCATGCGCTCCTAGCGTCACCCGAAGAGTATCCGTTGCCATGTCTAGATTTGGAAATGTGAGTAACGTAGTTTATCTAGGTTTACTCACATTTGCCCAGATTTAAATTAACGGCTTGCTAAGGACGTTCTAGAGGGAGGAGTAAAGAAAGTTCCAAGGGAAAGTACATGAAGCCTCGGAATCCAAGCACTGGCGTGCTTGGAGTGCTACGGGACTTAAACAAAAAAGAAGAAAACAATAGAGTATAATGCTCTATCAGCAAAGCTTTCACGTCAAAGTTAAAGCCCATGAAAGAGACAACCCCCTCCGCCATGCCTCCGTGTTTTGAAAAATGGTGTCAACGGTTTGATGAAGCGTTTACTCATA
Source organism: uncultured Scytonema sp. (assembly GCA_937873135.1). Classification (GTDB taxonomy): domain Bacteria; phylum Cyanobacteriota; class Cyanobacteriia; order Cyanobacteriales; family Nostocaceae; genus Rhizonema. The sequence goes on from CALMVQ010000331.1 coordinate 571, forward strand.
AAGCTCAAAAAAGAGGGTTTAGGCACTATCTAGGGGGGTTATTGGGGGAAAGCGAGAGAAAAAACCTGTCCCAGATGGCTTTTAATGCTATAGGAGTTGAATACCATCAATTGCACCACTTTTTAACCGAAGCGCCATGGTCAGATCCTCAGATTAATGAACTTCGATTAGAGATTATGAACAAGTGTAGTCAAACCAGAATTAGTCGTGGATTTAGCTTAATAATTGATGATTCTGGTCACAGAAAAAGTGGTAATTTTACTGATGGAGTGGGGCGGCAGTACATTGGAGAAATCGGTAAAACAGATAACGGGATTGTCGTAGTCACAACACCTAAATATGATGGACGAAAAAGTTTACCATTAGATATAGAGTTATATCTAATGCGGGTTCTTTACCAGAAGGAAAACAAGATCCAGAATTTGAGAAAAAAACTGAATTAGCAATCACGTTAATAGATAAAACATTGGCGCGAAAATATCAACCTGGAATCGTACTTATAGATGCTGGATATGGCAACAACACATCCTTTCTATTAGAGTTAGAGAAGAGACAATTAAAGTATTTAGGAGGATGGGCAAAAAATCGAAAAGTAACTATTAATATATCAGAAAATATTCAACAAACAATTAGGTTAGATGAATTAGCACAGAGTTTACCCCAAGAGGCTTTTAGAAGAATTAAATTAACCTTAGATAAACCTAGAACAGTATGGGTAGTTACAAGAGAAGTAGAGATATCAAATCTTAAGGGAAAGCGAAATATCGCTATCGTTATGAATGCCGAGACTTTCTCTCAAGCCACTGATATTGACTATTTTATAACCAATGTTTCTACATCAATTGTCACACCAGAGTGGATAGTTAATACCTATTCTCAAAGGAATTGGGTTGAAGTTTTTTATAGAGAAGCGACTCGGGGTGGTTAGGGCTAAAAGAATATCAAGTTCGAGATAAAAGAAGTTTACTTCGACATTTCCAGCATGGTTTTTTGCGCCTATACTTTTATTCTTTGGCACCACATGACTGGGGGTTTAAGACGAAGGTGGGCCTCCAAACCTTTGAACACCTTTACTGAAGCTTTAGAAGCCTTTAGAACGGCTATGTATGAGTCGATTTTTTGACTGGTTAACCCATAATCGTGACGTGTTTGCCGCCTATAAAGCCAGTTTAGGCTTCATTTGGGCTTAATTTTTGTTTAAGTCCCACTACTCGCCTCTTCTCTGGGTTTCAGTCCTAGTAACCGCAATTCATATAATGGCTCACGGTATAAATGCGCCCAGAGAACAATTTCCTTGTCCTCTGACTCTAATACATTATCAAGTGCTAGAGTTTCATCATAACTAGGAATAGATGCGCCCTTGGCATTTAACCGCGTTCCTAATTCGTCACCCCAAAGACAAGGTATAACTTTGATATCAGGACGTTGTACGTGAATTTTGTTCTCAATTATTTTAAATGTTTTTTCATATTCACACTGACGTACTCCTGTACCATGTACAAATATTACAGTTGTCATTGCTTTTTTATGTAAAGGTTTCTTAAACAGCAGTCAGTGGCTTGGCGATCGCGCCCGTTAATAATTGTATTAAATAAACTATAAGTTATATGGTCATGGCTCTAACTTATGCGACCCCATACCGGAAAGTGAGGGCTTGAAAGGAGAAAGGGAGAAGATGAGAAATTCCCCGAATAAATACGTTCGCATGAAACCTGGTTACACAAGGAGGGGAAGCGCTCCGTTCTAAAATTTCTTTCTCCCTTGTTCTTTCCGCACTTTTGGTATTATTCTTCAAGGCTGCACCCTTTTTCCTTAAGTCACTGTTTTAGGCACTACATTTTAGATACAGCTGCTGCCTTGCTGATCCCTGAAAAAGCTAGTACAGCACGGCGTAAATAAAGCAACCCTTTCAAACAGCCAGAAGCCTTGATTTATAACACTTTTGACTTTTGACTTTTGACTTTTGACTTTTAACTTCCGCCTTGCGGTACTAGTATTCCCACTTTGTATACAGTTCTTTGTAATCGCTGAAAAGATAAATGACTATTAAAAACCTAAATTACTACATCAACAAATTTTCTCCGAGGCAAAAAGTTGGTAAAATCGGTTTGAATGTCAGTCCTGGCGCACCAAATCAGCCCATTCTATTGCTCTCAGTTATTGAGATGATAAGCCAAGGTCAGATAGTAAGAAACCAAATTTTCCTTAATGCTGAACTCATCGCCACATTCCTCAAACTCTGGAGCCACCTGGAGCCAGTCCGTAAACCAGATATTGGACTGCCGTTTTTTCACCTTACTAGTACAGCACGGCGGAAATAGACATGTAAGTGGAGGGCGCTTTTTGCATATATTCAGAGGTTGGTTTTGGGTAATGTTTTTATTTGGGACAAGTTTTACAATTTGGCCATGAAACAACGATAAATCAACAGCTTCAACCACTATTACACAAAAAACTTTACAATGTGTCTCAATGAAGCACGTGTTCGGGCGATCGCTGCTGTCTAGTGTAGCAGCACCGTACAGTTAGCTGATAAAAAAGGCTACTTGTACCAATTTTATGTGAAGCTGCATAGAAACAATCCTTATCTATATAATACATTAAAACAAAGGGTTTGAAGCATAATTAGAGCGTTTGAAGCATATCTTGGAATGAAAGTTTATAAAAATGTTATTTTTACACGGTTATTTTGTACAAGTTTTGTCCGAAAACGTTTTTTAAACTCATTCTCTGGTTATGGTTCATAAATTAAACACACACTCATGATTTGATGCAAAGCCTCGTGTTAGTTATTAGCTGAAAGCTTTAAGAAAACGTTAATTCCTGCTCTATTTATGCTTCAGAATTTTTTTCATGTTTTGATTCAAAGCACAGTAAGTCGCGGAGTCGGGTGTAGTCTATGGCGCGATCACTACTGAGGTCATCTTGAGCAACACCCAACTTCCATAAATAAGGTATTGCACCCTGTAATGACTCTCGGCATACAGTTCAATCGCCCAAATTATTTGTAAGCTCACAGGCAAGAGTTGGGAACGTTGTTGATGATTGTTGGGTGGAAGAATTGTGATTGTCGCTTTTTGGAGTAATAGTGTTGCATGGCGCTCCTGTTGTTCAACACTACGTTGGATCTCGACTGTCATTGTCCCGCACGGTTCCACAAGACTGATTGCGTCCAGTAAATATTTTGCTTCGTGATCAATGCATCGATTATAGGACTTACTTTTGAGCAGGAAATACCAAATATGGGGTATTGATTTCAGGCATTAAACCCTGATTTTTCGACACTTTTTAGGCGATGCCTGCGGCGGGCTACGCCTACGCTATTGATCCTCGGATAATTGATAAAAGCCTGAAACGACGTCTGATCGTTAAAGCACAAGATCAGAAATTTGTACAGTGCGTAAGTCCTAGATTATATGCTCCACGAATCAGTAAATGTGAATTTAAACTTCTCGGTGCGTAGCCGATCAATAACGTCTACCCCAAGTTACCCACAAGTGGATAAAAATGCACCTTTCAGTTTCCCAACTTCTTGCGGACTTTTGCTCGATTAGAGTAGACTATAGCATCATTAGGATTGAGGCGTAGCGCTTGGTTGT
>CALMVQ010000332.1 GCA_937873135.1 uncultured Scytonema sp.
CGTCAAAAGTTTTCCTCTGTCAATTCGCTACGAATTAATGCAACGCTGTACTTAGGCAGACAATAGATGAGATTGGCAGACGAGCCGTACAAAGGGGTTTAACGCCAGAGATATTGGAGTCAATTTTGAATGACGACGAAGTTCATCTTTGAGCTACTCACATTGCATTTATAGCGGGTTTCTTTTGAATGAGGTACACCACATTGTAAGGGCGAACAGCCGTTCGCCCCTACCAAGGGTTTTGACGAACGCATAATTAATTTTTGGAGATGTCTATTCATCACTATCTATATGGTGAACAGTTACCAAATTATCTTTGTGGACGTACAAACTGAGTGTAACAAAAATAGCCATGTAGCGACTTCATTAATGCAGCTTTATGCAAAATTTTAACATCCATCAATTAACGACTTCAGAATCGAAGCTGCAAGATCCCGCTTTGTAAGGTTTCATTCAAATATAGGCTTAATTTATTGTATATTTCGACTTAAATTTGAGGCGTTGCATAACACAGGGATGAAAATTGAACCGCCTTCGCGCAGCGTCTCGTTCGCGCAGCGTCTCCCCTTGGGAGAAGAGAAAACGCCAAGAACGCCAAGAAGCTCAAGAATTAAGTTTTTATATTGACAAAGAAAATAAAATCATCCCGCAAATATGCAACGCCAAATTTGATTCTAAAACTTTGTAGCATTTGCATAGATAAAATAGCGCTCTGTCACTTTAACCTCGGCTTTGAAACCGACTTGCGTCAGCTTGTTTTTGAGTTCATCAGGCTGGTAAAAAATTTTCACAATCTGAAATTCTTGACCATCATTTAACTTACGGCTTTTATAGATGCTGCCATCATCATTAAGGTTATGGTTATTAGCTGTGGATGTAGGTTCAAAGCGCGAGTCAATAATAAATACTTGTCCACCTACACGAACAGATTTATAGACTTTTGTCAAAAATGATTCAAGTAATTCTGGTGGTACATGAGATAACCAGAAAGAGAAAAATACTAAATCATATTTAGCCTCAGGTTCCCATGCAAATAAATCAATTTGGCGATATTCCACATTCGGTGAACCTAACTTGCTGCGACTAATTTCATTTGCTTCTTGGGAGGCGTCAATTGCAGTAATTTTCTTGCCAATATTTAAAAGTTCCTGCGTCCAGATTCCCGTTCCACTAGCTAACTCTAAGATTTCCTCAGTTTGTCCAACTTTTTGTAAAGCCAGTTTGACAACATCAACTTCGTTGAACCACTGCTGATTACTGTCCTCACCGCGATTGTAACGACCAATGCGATAGAACCACTCATCATATTCGTTGGCTCTGGCGCGATAGTAGGCAATTTGTTCTTGAATAATTTGGTCTGTCATTGCCTGCTTCCTTGTCTGGTTGAATCAAAGTCCTGATAAATTTTACTTTAAAATTCCGTATTTTTATCAACATACAGTAGTATTATCTAAATAATTCCATAGCTTGCTCTGATTTTTAGGCGCACATCCGTATCGCCGTGGTCGGCGATACGGATGTGCGCCGTTGCCAAGGGCATCGCATAGTTGCTATTGTCATTTGTCTGTTGCTCTCAGTTCAATTAGTTATTTGCTGTTATGTAATATTTTTACAAATAAACTCTACGGTAATCTTATTGGATTACCTAGAATTCAGGCTTTGATATGTATTTATCCCAAGAATTAGAGTGTTTATGTTTACTAAATTATCTATGTATGGACTATTGAGTACTTTGCTTGGCTTTCTCCAAAGATTTAAGCAGCGAAGAATCCGTATTTTTGGCCTAATGTTTGCAGTGGGACTTGGCTTAATTCTGGCTGTCTCTGCTTGTTCTTCAAACACCAGCGATCAAGGAACAATAAAGCAGAAGACAGCATCGGCATCCAATCAGAGTTCAGCAGCTAGCGGCACTGTGATTCGTGTTGGCTTTCAGAAAGCGGGAACAATCCTGAGTGTGACGAAGGCAAAAAGAAACTTGGAAAAAGCTTTGGCTGCCTCCGGTGCTTCTGTAACTTGGACTGAATTTCCATCTGGTCCCCCAATTTTAGAAGCTATAAGTGTTGGAAGTATTGACTTCGGTTATACTGGAGAATCACCACCCATAATTGCCCAAGCCGCAGGCACTCCCTTGGTTTATGTTGCTTACGATCCTTGGAGTCCAAAGAGTGAAGCCATCCTTGTTCCCAAAAACTCACCCATTAAAACGGTGGCTGACCTCAAAGGCAAAAAAGTTTCCTTTGTCAAAGGCTCAAATACTAACTATTTGGTAGTGAAAGCATTAGAAAAAGCCGGACTACAGTATAGTGATATCAAAGTAGCTTCTCTCCAGCCTGCTGATGCCCGTGCTGCCTTTGAGGGAAAAAACGTTGATGCGTGGGCAATTTGGGACCCATACTTAGCTGCTGCACAGAAAGCAACAGATGCACGTACTTTAACAGACGGGACTGGACTAGCTGCCAATCGTGGTTATTATCTCGCTGCCAAGTCTTTTGCCGAAGCCCATCCTGATACTTTAAAAACAGTTTTGGATGAGCTAAAGAAAGTCAGTGACTGGGCAAAGAGTACTCCTACTGAAGTTGCTAAATTTCTCTCGCCTGCATTGGGAATTAATGCTGACGTTTTGGAGGTAGCGGAAAAGCGACGCGATTATGGTGTGCTTCCGATGACCAATGAAGTGATTGCCAAACAGCAAGAAGTTGCCGATGCCTTCTACAAAATCAAACTTGTGCCGAAACAAATTAATGTCAAGGAAATAGTTTGGCAAGGGAATAAGTAACCTCAGTAGATCACGAACTTTCAGAAATAAACGTAAAAATAAGCGTTTCAGCCCTCGCCACTCTTGCAGGCGCATTGCATTAGTTCAATAGTGATCGCATAACTGCTATGTGTGGTATTGGCTGAAATGCTGATTTGAACGTGCTTTCTCAATATAAAAGTGTCTTGCTGAAATGTCCATGTGGCAAGACTTCTAAAAAACTTTGTGATCTACTGAAGCTTCCAAATTTACTTATAAAGTCAGCATTCAGCAGTTAGCCTTTCTTTGTAAGTCCCACGTTTTCAAGCGTCGGAGCATAGAGTCGCGAATACCTCCAACAAGCAATATAGCTGAATTTATCAGTAGACATGACTTGTTTGAGTGTTCAATATGAAAGCTGAATTTTTCAAGCCTGCACTGTACATGGGAGGTGTCAGTGTCAGTAGTTGACCCGTGGAGATTTAAGCAATCAGTATCAGATTATCGCTTAACCATTTCTTAACTTTTTCTTAATTTGTTGTAAACTAAGCGAATAATCTTCTGTTGGCTAAAGTTAAAGCGAACCAAGAGGAGGTGAGGCTCACCTTTCACAAAAACCCTCTTTGGTGCAGGTCTTTAGCGATTAAGAGTCTACTATGTCAACAGTCTCTACCGTAGTTCCATTCCTTGGTGCATCCCCATGATTTTAGAGTCTGCCTCACTCATACTTACTGCCGCAACAGATACCTCGACTCAATCTTGGTCATTCCCGTCAATTTTTTCCGGGACGCTACACACGTATAGTATTAAGCGCTTGGGGTTGGCGTTGGTCATTGGACTGTTTGTCGGTTTAGAGCGGGAGTGGCGACATAAGCAGGCTGGAGTGAGAACCTTTGGTTTTGTGTCGCTATTGGGCAGCTTAGGCGGAATACTAAATGAAAATTACGCCTTATTAAGTATTGCCTTACTGGGTCTCCCTATTGTTTTCTTGAACCTTAAAACTTTGCGTGCTAACAAGGGCACTGAGTTGACCACATCTGTTGCCATGCTGGTAACCGGATTTGCTGGAGTGTTGTGTGGACAGGGTCATACCGTGACTCCTGTAGCTGTGGCAGTAATGAGTGCGGCGTTACTCTCTTGGAAAGAAAGCCTTAAAGGTTTTAGCCTCGGTCTGAGCGGCACCGAACTCCGGTCGGCAATTATGCTGGCGATGTTATCGTTTGTCATTTATCCGGCTTTGCCAAAGGGGAGCTTCGACCCGTGGAAATTGGTGCAACCGCGTGAAGCTTGGCTAACTGTGATTTTGGTAGCTGGTATAGGTTTCGTTAACTACATACTGTGGAAGATTTACGGAACTCGGGGCATACAGGTGGCTGGCTTTTTAGGTGGTTTGGTCAACAGCAGTGTTGCTGTCGTTGAGCTAGCCAAGCGGGTGTATGAAACTCAGGGGCGTCTTTGTGAGGTGGCATATCAAGGCATCATTTTAGCTACGGCAGCTATGGTGGTTCGCAACGCTGTGCTATTGGCTATCCTATCCCCACTAGCTTTTAAATCATCAGCACCAGCACTAGCTCTCATGCTCATGGGGATCGTCGGGCTGACTTTTGTCCAGCTTTTACCTCAGGCTAAATCCTCAAAGCGTAGGCTTGAAACTGCTTTTAGTAGCAGTCAATCAGAGGAAAATCCGACCGCGCTGAATTTTGAATCACCTTTCTCGCTCCAATCAGCGTTGAAGTTTGGACTGATTTTTCTGGCGCTGCAAATTGGTGCGGTACTGGCGCAGAAGATGCTGGGTCAATTTGGTTTTTACGCCATCAGTATAATTGGGGGCTTGATTTCTAGCGCCAGCGCGGTCGCTTCTGCGGCGACACTAGCTGCTCACGGTATACTCCCTGTACAAGTCGCAGGGACTGGTGCGGTGCTGGCTTCTGTTGCAAGCGCACTAGTGAACCTGCCGTTAGTTGCGAAAATCGCTCGTGAGCCCCGACTCACCATTCGGTTGGCTGTTGCGCTGGGATTAATTGTGGCACTAGGCTTAGTCGGTACTATTTTCTCCTCAATATAATACTGTCGGTTTTACGAGCGTGATCGCTTGTCCCAGCAATCGCATTACTGATCGCATTAGTATTCCGGCGTTTGCCTTAGTAATGGTACTGAAATACTTGGTGAAGCGTTCTCAATTGATGTAGACTATTTCTTCTTCAATTCTCTTGTCAAGTGTTCTGGAATTCCCTCTAGTTGAATTGTTATGGTGCTTGGGGCGATAACAAACCAATACTAGCCAAAATCTCCCTGCTCACTCGCTCTGCTTATTCCAGTGCCGATTCCATCCCCGAAGATGCCGCACTCCAAACCAAACATCAGAGTCAGAGTTGCTAACGACTTGCACTCCAGACTCTCCTCATACGCTTACCGATGCGGCAGTTTAGTAGCATGAGTAGAATTAGGCCTAATCAACACCAGGCAGAACACCATCCAGTGGCGGCAATGGCTTAGGTTGCAGACAATGTGATCGCTGGAGATGGAATCAGCGTGGCTGATCGATTGCCCAAGAGACAACTTACTTATCCTTGCCCGCCTGTGATGCGGGCGATAACTAGCAAAAACTTCATCAGTATTAATTAGTCATGTGATTAACTTAAGCCCTGCTGAGATGAGATTTATTCGAGTTTGGACTAGGTTGGCGATAATAATTGGAATTATTCTTCCTACAATTGGATTTATTGTTTGGTTTAAATCTCCTGAAGTTCGCAAAATCTTTGGCTTTTATTTACTGGTTCTTTTCATCCAACTTTTGACCGAAAAAATAGTCAGTAGCTTTCGGTTTTCAAGTTTATTGGTACTCGTTGGTACACTTTATAGTGCATTTCGAGTTTGGCAACTTGAAAAGGGGAAAACTACTCATTCCACTCAAACGAACTCTAGGTTTATTAGTAATGTGTTGTGGCTTCTGCTTTTGTTTTGGTCAAGCAATCTAATCGTGCTGCTAACTCTCTGCTTGCCTAGTGTTTTATAGTTTTGCAGTAATTTAGAGACTTCTGACTATTGCTATTAGTCGAAAACATTAGAAAATGAAGCTTTAATATTCTGATTTCATAGAACATCACTCTCATTGCTTTGAATTCTGATGGCAAAGATGACTGTCGATCAACTACAAATCTTTCTGGCAGTTCCACAGTGCTTACACTTCACGCGTGCAGCCGATGAACTCTATCTAACGCAAGCCTCTGTTAGTACTGCTATTCAAAGCTTAGAGAGACACTACAAAGTCAAACTATTTCACCGAATTGGTCGCCGCGTTGAACTGACTGATGCAGGTAAAGTGCTGCAAACACAAGCGCAGAGAATTATAGCAGAAGTTGAAACAGCTGAGCGATCGCTCAGCTGTTTCAACAACTTACAGCAAGGTGAATTGAAAATCGGAGCTAGTCAAACTATTGGAAATTACTGGCTTCCCAAATTTATCAGTCAATTTCAGCAACATTATGCGGGTATTCGAGTTGATTGCACTCTCAGTAATACTCATGAAGTGAGTGCCGGAGTCGTGGCTGGATTTTTTGACCTGGGGCTAGTGGAAGGACAAGTCGATGCTTCAGTCTTACCACTTTTGTCAGGACGAATTGTCGGTAGCCATCACCTGCGAATTGTCGTGGGTCAGTCTCATGCCTGGTTTAAGCAAGGCAGCGTTGCCGTGAAAGATATATCAAATACAGCCTGGATTTTACGCGAACCTGGTTCAGGCACTCGTCAACGATTTGAGCAAGTGCTAAAACAGTTGGGCGTTGAACCATCAGCGTTAGATGTGATTGCCGAGATGAAAAGCGCCGCAATGGTCAAATCGGCAATAGAAAGCGGAAAAGCAGCTGCAGCGTTGTCTGAATTGTCGATTCTTAAAGAGCGACAGCTTGATACCCTCCGCCCAATTCAACTGATAGGAGTACAGAATCTAGAGGTATTGAATCAATTTGTGTTGCCGTTTTCTTTATTTAGGCATCGGCAACGGTTTCAATCACCGATTTCTCGTGCGTTTGAGCAGGTGTTGGTGCTGGAATATGAGGCAGTCTGTGAGCCGAGACAAGAGCAAGCGTAACGGTTAATCAGTCTTGATAAAAAAGTAAACCGTCATGCTCAAACCTATCAGAATAATGAAGCTGCGTACTAATTTGGGTTCTATCCGACGAACGTAGTATACTCCCCAGTAACCGCCAAGCAAACTTCCACAGGACATTAAAATCGCATGTTGCCAAGCGATCGCACCCGCAACCATAAAGGCAAGCATCGCAACACTGTTGATACAAGCATTGAGCGTCGTTTTGAGGGCATTCATCGCATGAACATTTTTCATTCCCATTATGCTAAAAGTTGCCAGCATCAAAATCCCCGAACCACCCCCAAAGAAGCCACCATAAGTGGAGATCGCAAACTGTAGCAGCCCGAAAACTAGCATTGTTAAAGGAGAATATTTGGATGAAATTGGACCATGTATTTGGAACGATGTTGCAATTAATGGGTTTAATGCAAACAATCCCGTTGCAATCAGCAGTAAATAAGGCACGAGCTTGGTAAATAGGGTTTGTGGTGTGTGCAACAGCAGTAGTGAGCCGATTGTTCCACCGATAATGCTAACGCCCATCAGAACCCAATATTGTTGACGTTGAATTAAGAGCTCATTACGGTAAGCACGAATGCTTGCCAAATAACCCACCCAGGTAACCGTGTTGTTTGTTGCGTTTGCATTAATAGGTGTTAAACCTGCAAACAACAGGGCAGGAAATGAAATAAAACTACCGCCCCCAGCGACTCCATTTAGGGCACCTGTAAGCAGACTTGCGCCGAATAGTAAAAGTGGCTGAGAGAAAAGAGTCAGAGTTGTCATTTAAAGCCTCTAAGCTTAATCAAATAAAAGGAACCGATCTGCACTTTAAAGGGCGGCTCCCATTTAAACAAATGCTTTTTGCTATCCAAACGATTGCTTAAATCAATTGGATAAGATATAATAATCCATCATAACTACTCTAAGCACTGTGTACTCACGAGAGTTGAGTATATACAATGTAAATACGCAGTGGATAAAAACGGACATGCTTGTCATTGGCGGTGGTACGGCGAGGACAACAGCAGGCATCAAGGCAAAATAAGCGAATCGAGTGGCATCCGTTCCGGTGAGCAAGCAAACTTGCCTTATGTGTTTTACCGCCTTCACGCTGCTGAGTTAATTTGGAAAAAATTGACAATAATTTAAATCTAGAGCTTCTACCAATGCCTATCTACCATTCAATTGGTAAACAATAGACATCTCCAGTTCCGGACGTAGGGGCGTTCGCCTTCAGGCGTTCTGTGTAGGGTATGGCTTTCCTCGCCCCTACCCTCGGATTTTAACGAACGCATAATTAATTTTCACGAACTTAGTCTAAATATACAAAAACTCGTATTCCCGATCATCGGATTGTTAAGAGTGGCACTCCCAGATCACCGATATAAAATTTGAAGCCATAACGACTCAACAGACTACACTCTGTTACAATGCAAATTGGCGGCATTCGTTCTCAGTCTTTGCGCTACTGCCCATCTAGCCCTTCAAACCTTTATTCGTCCGCCTAAGACTGACGCCGTGACAGGCGACAGGCCGATGTTGTTTCTGGAGTTCTATGTCTTTTTCTACTCTCGGCTTGTCCAATGAAATTATCCGTGCCGTCACTGAGCGTGGGTACACTGAACCCACGCCAATCCAGATGCAGGCGATTCCTGCGGTATTGTCGGGGAGCGATTTGCTAGCAGGTGCACAAACCGGCACTGGCAAGACTGCTGGTTTCACTCTACCGCTTCTGCATCGGTTGTCGTCTGACAACAGCGTCAAAGGTAGTAGAAGTGAATACCCGCCAATCCGGGCGTTGATTCTCACTCCAACTCGCGAACTCGCCGCACAAGTCGAGGAAAGCGTGCGCGAGTACGGAAAGTACCTGAAGCTGAACACGATGGCGATGTTCGGCGGCGTCAGCATTAATCCGCAAAAACGGCTTTTGAAGGGTCGCGTGGATATTCTGGTTGCTACCCCAGGGCGACTGCTAGACCATGTGCAGCAGGGCACAGTGAAGCTGTCGCACATTGAGGTTTTGGTGTTGGATGAAGCGGATCGGATGCTGGACATGGGTTTTATTCATGATATCCGCCGTATTCTCTCGCTTCTGCCTAAACAACGACAGAACTTGCTATTTTTCGCGACCTTCTCGGACAAACTCAAGGCGCTCGCAGCAGGACTGCTCAACCACCCGAAGATGATCGAGGTGGCACGCAGCAACGTTACCGCCGACACGGTGGCGCAGAAAGTTTACCAGGTAGACCGTGACCGGAAGCGCGAATTACTTACTCACCTGATTCGGCAATACAACTGGTATCAAGTGCTGGTGTTTACACGCACGAAGTATGGGGCTGACCGTCTGGTTAAACAGTTGACTGAGAACCGCATTCAAGCACTGGCAATCCACGGTAACAAGAGCCAGTCGGCGCGTACCCACGCTCTGGGAAAGTTCAAGAACGGCAGCCTACAGGTACTGGTGGCAACGGATGTTGCTGCTCGTGGTCTCGATATCAGTGAACTACCGCATGTGGTCAACTTCGATCTGCCCAATGTACCCGAGGATTATGTACATCGCATTGGTCGCACTGGCCGCGCTGGGGCGTCAGGTGAAGCCGTATCGCTGGTGTGCGTCGATGAATACCAGCTGTTGGCGGATATCGAAAAACTGATTGGGCAGCAGTTGCCATTAGAAGCGATCGCTGGCTTTAAACCCAACTCCACAACCAAGCCCGAACCAATTCAAGATGGACGCAAACACAAACCCAGACGCGGACTTGACCAGCGGAAGGCTCACTCTACCGATAAACCGTCACCACCAACATCAGCTAAAAAATCGGCAAAGCGAATTGTGGCAGGTGGCAACAAGTCAGGTGCTCGTTCGGGAGCATCGCGCCGTTCCGTTAAACGCTCTAGCTAATCCATCGTATTTGCTAAAAGGGTACTGCGACCAAACTTTGTTATGGTCGTAGGGGAATTTTGGGATCATAAAGAAACGTCCACTTATCTAATTAGTGGACAGTTGACATAATTTCAAACTGGAGCTTCTACCAATGGCTATATACGATTCAATCAAAATGTATTTCGAGACGCGTAGCGCAATAAATACGATGTCCTCCAATACTTCTCGGTTAAGCCCTTTTTAGTCATCATAGACAACGATATTTCAAGGGTTTCAGCTTACTTTATTTCCAAAACCTACGCAGTATTGCGGTGTCCTCAATTAAATCCCACGTTTTTAAGCGTGGGAGGATAACAGCATAGCAGTATAGCTGAAACAAGCTTTATAAGCCTTTAGAACGGCTATGACAAATCGATTTTTTGATTTTTTAACTCATAATAGTGACGTATTTGCTACTTATAAAGCTAGTTATGGCTACATTTGAACTGAATTTTTGTTTAAGTTACAATAAAGCTTTTGTACTAAAAATGGGACAGAAACAAAAAAGTTAGTGGAATGTTATTCACCACTATTCGGAGAGAGTAATGAATAACATTTCTCACAACTTTTGAGAAATCAATAATCAACAACTAAGCGTTAAAAAAGTGATTTTAGATGTAAGAATTCAGTCATCAGAATCAATTTTTCAGAAGAGTTACTGAATCAGGAGAACATTTGATAAAATGAATATACCAATAATGATATGTTCCAGATAAATTCTGAATTCTGTACGGGCAGGTTTTATCAGATCACTTACCCACTCCAAAATCAATCGATCAAACCTGCCCCTACGACTGGGTACTGAATCCTTACCTTTAGAATATGCATAATTTATGCATATTGTTGAGTCTGTTGGCTAGGTAATTGCGCTTGGTTGTAGCCATTTTGAGGCAGACACACTGGCGGTTTAGCTGAGACTTCTGGTTTGAGGTATAAGTCAGGTGCTAAGTAGTGCGTCACAATAATTTCTAATCGTCAGGTGAAGCCATATCGCTGGTGTCCGTCGATGAATACCAGCTGTTGGCGGATATCGAAAAACTGATTGAGCAGCGGTTACCATTCTTAAGCGATCGCTGGCTTTAAACCCAACTCTACAACCAAGCCCGAACTAATTCAAGATGGACGCAAACACAAACCCAGACGCGGACTTGACCAGCGGAAGGCTCACTCTACCGATAAACCGTCACCACCAACATCAGCTAAAAAATCGGCAAAGCGAATTGTGGCAGGTGGCAACAAGTCAGGTGCTCGTTCGGGAGCATCGCGCCGTTCCGTTAAACGCTCTAGCTAATCCATCGTATTTGCTAAAAGGGTACTGCGACCAAACTTTGTTATGGTCGTAGGAGAATTTTGGCATCACAAAGAAACTTCCACCCATCTAATTGGTGGACAAATAATTTAAACCAGGAGCTTCTACCAATGGCTATCTACGATTCAATTGGTAAACAATATACCAAAACTCGTATTCCTGATCCTCGGATTGTTAAGACTATAATTAACTTACTCAATTTACCACAAGGCAGTATTATTGCTGACATTGGAGCTGGCACTGGTGGTTACACTCAAGCCCTAGCCAACCAAGGATTTTCTGTTTACGCTGTAGAACCATCATCAGTAATGCGTACACAAGCACCAGAACATCCACAAGTCAAATGGTTCACTGGATATGCAGAAGCTCTCCCTTTGCCAGATAAATCTGTTGATGCAGTAATAAGTATCCTTACAATCCATCATTTTTCTAATTTAGAAAAATCCTTTCAAGAAATGCACCGAATTGTTAAGTCTGGTGTAATTCTTTTGCTAACTTTTGATATTAGACTGGCTCAAAAAATCTGGCTTTATGATTATTTTCCTTTGCTTTGGGAAGATGCACTACGATTTCTACCGCTTAATGAACTTACAAGTTTAATACAGGCAAATACCCAAAGAAGTGTTGAAATTTTCCCTTTAATGTTACCCTACGATCTATCCGATCTTTTTGCCGCAGCAGCTTGGAGGCGTCCTAAGTTGTATCTTCAACCAGAAGTACGTGCAGGCATATCATCTTTTGCTTTGGCTAATCCCAATGTCATTGAATCTGGAGTAAAGTCTCTCGGAGCAGATTTAAGTAGTGGTCAATGGGATGCAAAGTATGGAGAAATTCGTTCCTTGACGGAAGTTGATCTGGGTTATCGTTTCCTGCTTTGCAACAAACGCAAATTGTACTTAACAATTAGTAATTAGCATTCCCGTAGGGTACGGCTGTTCGCCCTCTCAAAATGTTGTAGTTAACCCAATTGAGAAGCGCCATAGTCACCTAAAGGCTGAGATTCCCGACTTCTCGAAGAAGTCGAGAATCTTAAGAGAGGAATATCCTCTAAGAGCCACAATCCCAAGCTTTTATCTCCATACAGAATACCTGACTCGCTACATTGCTCATTAATCAGGCGTAAAGGTGTGGGAAAATTGAAAGGTGGTTTCTCCAAGTTTAGTAAGCGCCAGTCCCCTGTTTTTATATCTTCGTTTTCGTCACAATCGGGGAAAGTCGTTGTTAGCAGATAAGTAATCTGGCTCCTTTTAATGTTATTGAGAGCAGAGTAAATATCTGCTATTGAAAAATGTACAAAGCAGTCTCGACATAATAATAGGTTTGCTTTCGGTAGAGGCTCGCTTGTCAAATCCAGTGTCACAAACTCATATCTTTGGCAATACGGCTTAAGCCGTTGCAACGCATCGCACCGCTTCTGGTTAAGAGCGATGAGTTCGGGTACAATATCTGCGCCGATGTAACGTGAAATTGGCAAGTCTACGAACTGCATCCAACTGAAGTCTCCACACGGTAGGTCAAGGAGTATGTCCACCTGTAATGTCTTAAGTAGTGCTGGAAGTTCAGCTTCGATCTGTTGCGTTTGCCTCCTAGCAGCACCTTCTCCCGAAACTGAATCAGATCCACACCAGTGATTCGTTTGGAAGATATGGCTGAATGTGTCTGCAAGCAAAAAGGTTATGCCTTTAGATGCCAGCTTCTCAAAGTAGTAAGGATCGAAGGGGACGTTGTCTCGCCGTTTATTCATCTAAAAAGCTCCGATACGTTGGAAACCGTGTGTTTTTAAACCTTACTTGGAAAACGAACGCTCGCGAAATCTACAGGAGAGAGTACTCTGGTGACCGAGTTTCGCGTTCAGTTTGGGTTGTTAACCCGTACACTAGTACAACAAGGCAAAAGTAAAAAGTAAAAAGTAAAAAGAAAGAACCTTATTTTGTAAGGGTTTTAACTATTTCAGATGGGTGGTTTATTTCCGCCGATCTGTACTAGACACCGTTTTGACTCTCATTCAGAAGATGGTAAACCTCCCTCTTTCAAGCCCCTAGCTTATAGCTAGGGGTTAGTGACAAAATGTATTTAATTGCTCACAGTTCACTCAAATCCTTCTGGACCAATACCTGCGAGGAGCGCCAAAGTAATTGCTTATCTTTATATTCTATCCAACTTTCATTAATCCGTTGACAGTTTGCATTTTAGTAATCAGCACAAGAACCAAGCTCTGAAAAATCAGGTACTCATCATCAGAAACTCATTGACTTTTGAGACAATAAATGTGATGGCGAAAGCCAGATAAAGAATAGGCGATCGCCACCTCAAGAGAGAAAACGTATAGAATCGATTTATGGTATATCTGTAAAAATTTGATTCCTTGGATTGGTGTGATGGCTTCATCCCACCTCTAGAAGAAGTGGGCTTTCTTTTCATTACTGTAAATCGACCTTAATGTAGGGGTGTATTCTGTGGGAAAGGTAGTTAGCGGATGATTGACCCAATCAATATTGAATTAGCTAGTTATGCCTCATGGCCTGCCTTCTTTACGATTAATTATTTTGGTTGGATTCTGCGCTTTGCGAACGGACACAGTAAACGCGCCAATTCTGTCAACCCACTTACGCCTATGAATGCCAACTTGCCTGCGATGATTCGTTATTGTGAGTCTTTTTACAGAGAACGCTCACAGTCTACCATTTTTCGGCTACTATCATTTGTCGATAACTCAACATTAGATTGTTACCTTGCCGAAGCAGAGTATGCCTACATTGATCCCTCACTTGTACTTTATCAAAAGTTAGACTCCATCTATAATCATTCAGTGTCTTTAATTGCAGCTGATCGGGAATCATGGGTGCGTACCTATTGTGAAATTGCGGGGATCAATCTAATTGCTCAGAAAAATCACATCAAAATCCTGAGCTTAGTTCCTTCTCCATGTCTTTTCGCCGTTCTTGAAGAAAGTGATCAGGCTCTAGCCTGTGGGTTAGGTGTTGTTTACGATAGTTATTTTGGAATTTTTGATATCGTTACTCGGCTTCAGGCTCGCAACAAAGGACACGGAACGAGATTGCTGACAGACATGCTTTCATGGGCACGACAGACGGGAGCGCAACATGCTTACGTTCAAGTAATGGCACAAAATGCTTCAGCTATACATCTCTATGAAAAATTAGGATATCGCCGCATCTATGACTACTGGTATCGCATAATTAGGGAAACTTGACTCAATTTTAGTTTTAATGCCAAACATTTATAAATTTTTCTTAGTTTTACGACATTAAGGCAGAATGCTCTGCTAACAAGCAGCCAGCACTCCGATTAGCGCTGGCTTCCTTGCGACTTCTCTGTGTACGGCGCTGGTTCCTCAGCATAGCTGCCTCTGGCGAGTGATATTATGTCCTGTTAATTAGTGAGAAAAAAGGACAGAGGTGAACAACTCAGAAATCCTCTTTCAGTGAATCCGCTCTGCCCTCATTAAGACTGCGATCTTTATAATAAGTTTTTAAACGGACACGATATGAGTATTGGTCACAGCCAAGCTCGCTCGTATTGCACGGGCCAAACTTTATTCTGTCCTAACTTCTTAGCCGCAACTGAAGGCCAGTAAGGATTGCGTAGCAGTTCCCGCGCCAGCAACACTATATCTGCCTGGCCTGTGCGGATAATATGGTCAGCTTGTTCTGGAGACGTAATTAAACCCACAGCCCCTGTCAGGATATTTGCTTCGTTGCGAATTCGTGAAGCAAACACAGTCTGATAACCTGGACCAGAGGGAACTTCCACGTGTGGTAAAGTGCCACCACTCGAGCAATCAATTAAATCCACGCCTAATGATTTGAGTTTATCTGAGAGAGCGATACTTTGTTCAATATCCCAGCCATTTTCTGCCCAGTCAGTTGCAGAAATCCGTACCCATAGAGGATAACCTTCCGGTAAAACTTCTCGCACTCGCTGAGCAACTTCTCTCAGTAAACGGGTGCGGTTCTCAAAACTACCTCCATATTCATCTTCTCGTTGGTTGCTGATAGGTGAGAGGAACTGGTGCAACAAATAACCGTGAGCCGCGTGAATTTCAATCACCTTAAAACCAGCTTCTACAGAACGTTTAGCAGCTTGCACAAAAGCACTAATAATTTGCTGAATTTCTTCAACATTCAAGGCTTCAGGAATGGGGTGATTTTCACTAAACGCAATGGCACTGCTGGAAACTACCGGATACCAACCGCCAGCAGATTCATTAACAGCTTTTCCTCCTTCCCAAGGTGCCGCAGTGCTAGCTTTTCTCCCAGCATGAGCAAGTTGAATACCCGCGATCGCACCCAAATTGTGAATGAGTGCTACACATTTTGCGATCGCCTCAATATGCCCATCTGACCAGATTCCTAAATCTTGCGGGCTGATGCGTCCTCGCGCTTCCACTGCCGCCGCCTCAGTTAGAACTAAACCAGCACCGCCGACTGCACGACTAGCTAAATGAACTAAATGCCAATCATTAGCATAGCCATCTGTACTGGAGTACTGACACATGGGTGCAACGGCAATGCGATTGCGAAAAGTGACTGCGCCAATGGTAAGCGGTTCAAATAGGTGTGCCATTAAATTGATTCCTAATGAAGGCGTAAACTAAACCTCTTCAAATCTACACATCTTGACGAGGAATATCGTTAATTGCTGAACCTTATTTACTAGACATCATAAGACATCGTTCGACAATTCCTGCTTCAACCAGCGGAGTCGGCTCCAAAAGTCCACAGGCATCTCATTTCGGATGGTTCTCACCCTACTACTAATATGTTCAAATGGCACTTGTGCCAGATTTAAAGATGCATGTAAGTCCCGAGCCTCCGTGTGAAAATTTACGTGCGATCGCCATGATTGGTTTTTTTTAGTACCTAATTTTTGGCATTAGACGCTTGTAAAATAGTCCCTTTTAGGGAATGAAACAGCCCTGCCCTTTTTAAGGGGAGCCAGCAGCAGTCGCCTGCGGAGGGAAACCCTCCCGCAGCGCTGCCTCACCGTGCTTTGGTTCCCAAAGTTGAGGCGACTGGCGTGGGTTAGTTCTGATCGAGGTTTCAGACCTTCAGTGCGTAAGTCCTATAGACATTAAACTTGCTTTTAAGTATTGACTACGATCATTTTAGAACAAAATACGGTAACTTGGTCGTAATACAGCAAATCTTACCTTCTTTTTGGTAAAGTATTTATCGTAACTTTAGTTGTAGAAAATAAATGAGCCAAGTTTTAGAAGAAGTACTCTTTGCAAACCAAACTTATGCCGAAAACTTTGGTGATAAAGGTCAACTAGCTCTTCCTCCCGCTAGAAGGTTTACGATTCTGACCTGTATGGATGCTCGTCTAGATCCTGCCAAATTTGCTGGATTAGCGGAAGGAGATGCCCATGTGATTCGTAATGCTGGGGGACGTGCTAGTGATGATGCCATTCGCTCTCTAGTTATCTCCTATAAGCTCTTGGGAACTCATGAGTGGTTTGTCATCCACCACACTGAATGTGGCATGGAAACCTTTACAGACCGGACTATACGGGATTTGCTAGCCAGTAGCCTCAAAACTGCCACCCTTGATGAGACTGGCTGGCATGACAATGGTGAGGGATCAGGTTCAACAGAAGGAGAATATATCGATTGGCTCACCATTGATAACCAAGCAAAAAGTGTCCGTGCAGATGTTAAGCGCATTCGCTTCCATCCCTTAGTTCCTGGTGAAATCTCCATTTATGGATACATTTATGATGTCAAGACTGGAAAATTGATTGAGGTGACTGAGGCAACTGAGATTGGCAAAGCGGAAAATTGAGCGATTGCATAGCTCTTTAATTCTCAAAAGTTGCTTTAGTATGCTCAGACAGAGAAATTTTAAGACTTTACAGCAATTGTCCGGCAAATCGACCACAGTCGTAGGGGCGCACCAACGTCTTGGGACTGCTGTACTTGACTCATGCTGTAATGTGTTTAAAATGCCGCTTTTTTTGCGATCGCCATAATGTGAGCGCTCATCCCTAATGTAGATGGTTCGGTCTCCAACCAACGAATAGATTGTAGGAGTCTTTCGCGACGACTTAGCTCACCCCAGTGTTCTTCAAAGTTTTGTAGCAACCAGCCCGAACCTTCGATCGCTAACATTCTTTCACAAGATAAGCCTGCTTCTTCCACCTCTGCTTTCAATTCTTCTGGATGATGAAAAAATGCTGTCGTAAAATAAGCAGGATGATTGCTCGGATTACGATGTTGCCCAACAGCCAAATCTTGCTGAACAATTGCGACAAACTCTGGATCGTCCAGATGTCCCAGAAACAATCCGTCTAAAGAGGAAGCAAAGCGAGAAATTCCAACAGCAAAAACAAGACCTCCACTTTTTAAGATCCGATGAGTCTCGCGCAATGCTGCTATGCGATCGCTACGTTCGATCAGGTGATAGAGCGGACCCATTAGAAGAACAATATCAACGCTAGTATCCGCTCGATCTAACTGGCGGGCATCTCCAACTGCCGCACTTGCCAGTGGACGATCAGGTTGAGCCTGGGAAGCCCTGTGGGCTTGCTCTATATGCAAGGGAAGCGCATCAATGATATGAACTTCATAGCCCTGCTGGGCAAGCCAACAAGCATAGATGCCAGAACCACCGCCAACATCGAAAATCACTGCGGGCGGAAGGGGCAAGTAGCGATTGAGAAGTTCTTGGCTGCGGACGAATTCAAGCTTACCTACACCTTTTGATAACCTGTAAGCTTCCCTACCACTTTCATAATGGATTAAAGCTTCGTCTAAAAGCAAGCTCTGTAACCTAGACGAGTCTGACATAAAGTAACCAGATTATTCGTAGTAAATACCAAAAAAATTTTTGTTTGTAGCGAAAAACTGCTCCTATATGCATAACATTTGAATATTTTAGCTGATTGCTTCCCTAAACTTCAGGGATAAGGATTTTTACATTTTTCTTCACACTTGATTTCCTGCCATTGTCTATGGTAATCTGCATTCATTTGCAAAATACGATTACTTGATAAGCTTACAGTATTTAATACATAAGTTATGAAAACCCGTCGCTATGTCTTACTGGCGATCGCTACTTGCTTCTTAACGTGGCTCCTCACTTTGGGAGGTTGTAGCTCGCAGAACAGATCACAAGACAATAGCTCTCAGATAGCACAAAATAGTAATCCATCAAAGCCAAAGGTGATCAATATTGGTCATCAGAACGGTACACCAGGGCTCAATTTACTAAAGGCGCGGGGGTTGTTGGAAAAGCGGCTGGCTCCACAAGGCATCCAAGTTAAGTGGGTATCCTTCCAAGGAGGTCCCCCCATGATGGAAGCAATGGCAGCAAACGGTATTGACATTGGAAATGTGGGGAACCTACCACCCGTTTTCGCTCAAGCTGGTGGTAATCCGATTGTTTATGTTGCTGCGACTGGTTCTAACGCAGGCGCTCAGGCAATCATTGTGCCGTCTTCTTCTCCCATCAAAACCCTTGCCGATTTGAAGGGAAAAAAATTGGCGATTCAGAAGGGAACGGCGCTGCAATACTTTGTGCTCAAAGCCTTAGCGAGTGTAAAGCTAACACTAAAGGATATTCAACCTGTTTACCTGACGATTCCCGATAGCACCACTGCCTTTGAAGGCGGCAATATTGATGCCTTGCCGATTGGCGATCCCTATCTTGCCTCTAGAGAGTTGAATCATACTGCCCATGTTTTAATCAGAGGTTCTGATGTGGCACCTCAACGCTCCTTTTACATCGCTACGCAAAATTTCACCAAAAACCACCCTGACCTCGTTAAAGTCATTTTGGAAGAGCAACGGAACGCAGAAGAGTGGGCAAAGGCAAATTCCAATGAGGTTGCCAAACTACTGGCACAGCAGACCAAATATAAACTAGATGCGTGGGAATTTTCTTTAAAACAGCGTCCCTACTTTGGTGTGTTCAATATGACAGATGAATTTGTTGCCGAACAACAGCAAGTCGTTGATTTGTTCTACAAGCAAAAGCTGATTCCAAAAACTTTTCAAGTGAAAGATGCTATCTGGAAACCTTGATTTGACATTCTCCTGCCGGAAAGGTAATGGTATATGTCTTTGACCCATCAAGGGGTGTTCCGTCAGGTGTTGATGGAGTAAAATAAATTGATTCTTGGGGTTGGTTAGCAGCAATACCAACCCTAGCGATCTGTGTTCGATAAAGGTAGTTCGTTCCAAAACTACCAAGGGTGCCGCTACTAGCACTCGTGTCTTTTAGTGACCTGCATTTATTATACCAACTGAAGCAGATTAAACACGTCCGTCTTGTTCGTCGTGCCGATGGATATTATGCACAGTTTTGTGTAGATCAAGAGTGTTACCCAGAAAGGGAATGTCAAGGTAAATACTTGATAGTTATTTGACTTTTTTTTTACTTTTTGTACTTATACGAGCATGTTAAAACGCGATATTGTAAGTGTAGGAATGAAACGCAACCCTTCTTTACAAGATGGCGAATTCATTCAAAAAATAATTTTCACGACTCCTCCATTGGAGCGCTATAAGATCGGATAGCGTCTACCTTAGCGTTCTTATAGAGACATGAAGGTTTACACAATTCACTTCGTGTGCTTATGGCACTTAGGGCTTACCTTTTACCCGTCAATTTTTAGTTGTTGGAATACTAGCCGATCGCTTCAGTGATATCGCTTACCAATTCATCAATCCTTGCCTGAGTTGTATTCCAAGAACACATAAACCTCGCTCCTCCCACACCGATAAATGTGTAAAACTGCCAATTCTTGTCTCTTAAGCTGGCGATCGCTTGTTCGGGCAACTTAACGAAAACGGCATTAGATTCTCTCGGAAACATCATCTCAACAGCTTCTACTTTTAGCAGCTGATTCTCTAAATATTCAGCACATTGATTGGCATGACGTGCATTATTAAACCAAGCACCAGTTTCCAACAAACCAAGCCAAGAAGCCGAGATAAACCGCATTTTAGATGCAAGTTGCCCCGCTTGTTTACAACGGTAGGCAAAATCCTCTGCTAATGCTTTATTAAAGAAAAGAATTGCTTCCCCTAACGCCATTCCATTTTTTGTCCCGCAAAAACACAGCACATCTATTCCACTCTTCCAGGTAATTTCAGCAGGACTTTTATTCATCGCAGTCACTGCATTGGCAAAACGAGCTCCATCCATATGAATCTTTAAATTGTGCTTTTGTGCGATTGACTTAATGGCAACCAGTTCGTCCATTGAATATAAAGTTCCTAATTCTGTCGCTTGAGTAAGACTAATTACTTTAGGTTTAGGATAGTGAATATCCGTCCGCTTATTGACGAGCGCTTCTATAGCTTCTGGAGTTAACTTGCCATTTTTCCCTTTAGCAAGTAGCAGCTTGGAACCATTAGAAGCAAATTCAGGCGCACCACATTCATCAGTTTCGATATGTGCATTTTCATGACAAATGACACTATGGTAAGACTGACATAATGCAGCTAATGATAAGGAATTTGCCGCAGTGCCATTAAAGACAAAAAAGACTTCGCAATCAATTTCAAATAACTCTCTAAAATAGTCTGTTGCTCTTTGAGTCCATTGATCGTTTCCATAAGCGGGAGCGCTACCCTGATTTGCCTTAATCATGTATTCCAATGCTTCCGGACAAATCCCAGAGTTGTTATCGCTAGCAAACTGCTCTAAATTACAATCCATGTGCTACTTATATTTTTAAGCTTTCTAGAAAGTATTTCATGTCACAAAAGTTACTCGTGCATCTGACTAAGAGGTACAAAAGCTTAGACTATCTAAGCAACAGCATAATAAGTATAAAGTCTAACTTCAGACGAATGACATGCTAGAACAATCTTATCTTATAATTGATATAGCAATCCTAAATCATTTGTGAACAATAAAATTCCCGACTTCTTAGAGAAGTCGGGAATCTTAGAATACGCAATTTTCACAAATCAATTAGGATTGCTATATGTAAGGTGACAGAACTTGGCAAAACTTAAAAGTTAAAAGGCACTCATAAAGAAAAAGAAAAAACGGTTTCAAGCCCCTAAATTTATTTATGGAAAACAAAAATATATTTTTTTCGAGACACGTAGTGCCATAAAAAAAGGTGAACGTAAGATCCCCTAATTTTAATTATGGGTATTCTCTTTTTACTTTTTAAAGCTTACCTGCAAAAGCATAATTTGGGTGAGGAGAAAATCACCCTATGCCTAAAGACTGGTTTAAGTGGATTGAGTTTCTCAGAAGCTTAAAGTTGCACTTTGCTAAGTTTTTGAAGGGCAAAAAATAATGAACATACATGTAAGGCTTGCAAAATCCCACCATTACTAATAAGCTCAATCACCTTTTCCAATGGCAACAACACTACATTAATTTGTTCTGTGCTATCTAAGTTTGAATTAGCTACGTACTCAACATCTGTTGCCAAAAAACAATGAGTTATATTGGAGTGATTTGCTGAATTGGGTGATAGTATTCCAGTTTCAAGAAAATGTTCACTTGCGTAACCTGTTTCTTCTAATAACTCCCGTTTTGCTGCTTCTAGTGGAGAAATATCTTCTGCTTCCATAGCACCGCTAGGCAATTCTAAAACAGTCTTTTGAATACCGTGGCGATATTGCTGGACTAAAACAACTTCCGGGCTTTTTGTTAAAGCAACAACATTAATCCATGTTGGATATTCTAGGACATAATAAGGCTCAACTATAGCAATCCTAAATCATTTGTAAAAAATCACAGTTGTTGATAGACTGAATATT
>CALMVQ010000333.1:0-2625 GCA_937873135.1 uncultured Scytonema sp.
TCCTAGGACAATTATTTCACGAAATGTATAAATATTTTTGTGTAAGTACTTACGATCCAGTAACAGGGCAAAGTTGTCATCAGGTTTATCCTTTTGTGCCTGCTCGACGATTCATGATGACACATATAAGCCATTGGATCGATTTTTATCATATCGATGGCATTCGCATAGACGATGTTCAGGATATTAACAATTGGGACTTCCTGTCTGAATTTACTCGCCACTCACGCAGTGAATGGAAAAATCGCGGTGGCTCAGAAGATCGCTTTATCGTCATTGGTGAAGAACTAAGGGTACCTACAGATTTAGTTAAGCAAAATCATTTAGATTCTCTTTGGAATGAGAAATTCAAGCAGATTCTCCGTCAAGTCATTCTCGGAAGAAACGCTCAGTATGGCATCTACGAGCCATCCTTCGAGTGGAGTGTGCGTAAATTGATCAACTGTCAGGGGGATCAGGGGCTAGGTTTTACTGATGGTTCTCGCCAGGCGATTAACTACATTGGATCTCACGATGTAGGAGGAGGTATCCAAAATGAACGCTTCTACGACTATTTGCATAAAAATGGTATTTGTGATCCTGACAAGCTGAAGCGTTTTAAGCTGGCATTTGTTTGCTTACTAACGGCGGTAGGAACTCCTCTGATCTTCGGTGGAGATGAATTTGCAGATCAACAAGATTTACCTCTTGATGATCCAGACGAGCACAACAAACAAATAGATCCAATCAATTTCAATCGTAAGAGTGAACCTTGGCGTAAAGAACTCTTTGATTATGTCTCTCGGTTGGTCAAGTTTCGTATTGCTAGCGAATCTTTATCAGTCAATGATACTGATTTCATTCATGTAGATTTTACACCAGGCAGGCGGGTATTAGTCTGGCGACGGGGACAAGCTAATAGCCCTCATCCAGTGATTGTTGTGGCGAATTTCTCGGATTGGGGAAGCGATGCTTCTGGTGAATATCGAATTCCCAATTGGCCCCATACTCTAGGTCGTAATAATTGGTCAGAAGTAACTCAAAAGCGTAACGTTGATTCAGATTGGATAGGGCGAGAACCTATTTATCCTTGGGAGGCTAAAGTTTACACGTTAAAAAAAGAAGCTACTTAACTTAAATCCCATTACACAAACCTCTATCTTCTGGGCTAACATTGGGATTGTTTTGTAAATAATCGCGTACCTGAGTACAAGCACGAACCAATAGTGGCTTTAAGTCTTCCAAATACGAATTCCACACTATTACGGTCTTATCTCCACTACCAGTTACAACGGTCTTACCATCAGGACTAAAATTAACACTCCAAACGGCATCATCGTGTCCGCGCAAGTTTCTTAACAAAGTACCATCTCGGTTCCAGAGTTTGACGATTTTGTCACTACTGGCAGAGGCAATGATATTACCGTCAGGGCTGAAAACTACGCTATTAATTATATCGCGATGACCACGGAGGGTTTTGAGTTCTTTGCCATCGCGATTCCAAAGTCTAACTGTGTTGTCCCAACTGCCAGTTGCAATAATGCTACTATCTGGACTAAAAGCTACGCTGTTAACCCCACTTGTATGTCCACGTAGAGTTTTAAGTTCTTTACCATCGCGATTCCAAAGTCTAACTGTGTTGTCCCAACTGCCAGTTGCGATCGTCCTACCGTCTGGGCTGAACTTAACGCTGTTGACTCCACCTTCGTGCCCAGTTAGAGTTTTGATATATTTACCGTCTCGATTCCACAGTTTAACAGTTCTGTCCTCACTAGCAGTAGCAATAGTATTACCATCTGGGCTAAAACTGACATTCCAAACGTTGCCCTGATGCCCAGTTAGAGTTTTGATATATTTACCGTCTCGACTCCACAGTTTAACAGTTCTGTCCTCACTAGCAGTGGCAATAGTATTACCATCTGGGCTGAAACTGACATTATTCACTTTTCCAGTATGACCGCGTAAAGTATGTAATTCTTCACCATCTCGACTCCAAAGCTTAACAGTGTTGTCCCAACTAGCAGAAGCAATAGTATTTCCATCTGGACTAAAAACTACGCTATAGACTAATTGCTGATGACCGCGTAAAGTGTATACTTCTTTGTTATCTCGATTCCAGAGCATGACGGTTTTATCCTGACTAGCAGTGGCAATTTGCTTGCCGTCAGGGCTAAAAGCTACACTGGAAACTACTGCGTCATGTCCGCGAAGGACATCAAGTTGTTGACCATTAAGACTCCATAGCTTGGCTGTTTTGTCGCTGCTGGCAGAGGCAATAATCTTGCCATCATGACTAAAGCTAAGTTTATTAATTATGTCATAGTGAGCGGGGAAAGAATATTTTTGTTTACCCTCTTTACTCCAAAGTCTAATAGTTTCGTCCCAGCCAGCAGTTGCAATGGTGTTGCCATCTGGGCTAAAAATAACGCTATTAACACCTCCCTTATGCCCTTTTAGAGTTTGCAATTCTTTGCCTTCTTTACTCCAGAGCTTGACAGTTTTATCCCCACTAGCAGTAGCAATGATGTTGCCATCTGGACTAAAGCTGACACCAAAAACTCCATCCTTATGTCCACGTAAAGTTTTAAGTTCTTTGCCTTCTTTACTCCAAAGTTTCACAGTTTTGTCAGAACTGGCAGTAGCAAT
>CALMVQ010000333.1:2725-13836 GCA_937873135.1 uncultured Scytonema sp.
GAACTGGCAGTAGCAATAATGTTGCCATCTGGACTAAAAACTGCATCATTGACGCTATCTCTCCCCTCCTCAATATGATTTTCTAAGCGGTTGTATTCTCTAGTAAAATTAACTGCCTGTAATAGTGTCTCCACAAGTTGACTGCGAGTATGAGTATCAACACTAAAGGTTTGTTGGATGCGATTTGCTCCCCTAATACTGGTAACTAATGCATCAAAATCCAGATTTGAGGTTAAAAATGTTTCAGCATTGGAACGAAGTAAGTTAATTTCGTTGATACGTACCTTCTGCCATTCCCATCCAGCGACCCCTGCTAAACTAAAGGCGAACAGTAAACCAGTGGAGAGTCCCCAAATCGTTAATTGTCGTCTACGCTGTTGGATTTTGATTGTGCGATCGCGCAACTCCAGACTCAACTGAATGAAACATCTTTCCTCATTATTTAGTTCCACTAGGCGTTTGCTATACCAAGATTCAGCATCTGCCAGTGGCTTTCCTCGCAACAGCGCCCCTTCATCATTACTGCTACTCTCCCAAGTATGCATTGCTGTTCGCAACTGCTCTTGCCAGTGGCGAAAGTCTCGATCTAGTTGCATCCACAGATTCAAGTGTAGCCAATTCCGGATCAGCGCCTCATGGACGATTTCTACGGTTTCTAAACCAGTTTTATCATTCCGTCCCGTAACTACTAA
This sequence comes from uncultured Scytonema sp., assembly GCA_937873135.1. Classification (GTDB taxonomy): domain Bacteria; phylum Cyanobacteriota; class Cyanobacteriia; order Cyanobacteriales; family Nostocaceae; genus Rhizonema. The sequence goes on from CALMVQ010000333.1 coordinate 3,418, forward strand.
ACGAGCATCAGCCAAACGAGTCACCAAATCCCAATTTTCCTCACCCACCTCAGCGCGGGTAGCTACGCGCCGGGTATCCTCTGTCCCTTCACCTGGATGCACCAGTTGGATAAAAATTCGTGGTACAACTTTTTGCTGTTGCGAGTTGAGTTGTTGATAAACTTGCTCGGCGTGATTCGCTAAAGCTTTTTTCACACCCCCAATCTCGTCATATGCTTGATGAGTTAATAAGCGCTTTTGCTGCTTCTCCCAAAGTTGAGTGAGGGCAAATTCTAGTAATGGGAGATTCCCCGGCTCATTACCGACATCATCTAAAATTCGTTGCGCCAATTGTGCTTCTAAAAAGACGGACATTTTGTGAACTGGTTGCTCAATTGCTCTGCATAGTTCGTCGTGATTCATTGAACTGAGGAGTTGAGGTGTAAACTGCTGCAAGGCATCACGAAATGGACGATAGGCAAGAACAAAGTTGTAAAAATCAGCCCTCAAGGTGAAAACGAGTGTGAAGTTTTTTAGGTTAATCGCTGCCAACAGTGCATCAACAAAACGCTCTATCACTTCTTTATTTTGACAGAGGGTGTAAAGCTCCTCAAACTGATCTGCAAACAGCAACAAACGTTTATTAGGGTGGTAATCTAGAAGCCGAGAGATCACCTGTTGTAAAGTGATTCTCCCAAGCTCCATATCTGTTGCTAATCCCACAGCTTCTCGTAGTTGTACAGTTTGTCCTACCTCTGGCTCCAACAGATGTACTAAGACAGAAGCTAACTGATAAAATGGTCTATCCCCAGGACGGAATGATTCAATCAGCCAGTTCTCAGCAATCCGCAGTTGGGGAATCAGCCCAGCATACACCACAGAAGATTTTCCACTGCCACTTGGACCAATTACTGCCACTAACGGCTGTTTTTTGACGGCTTCAACCAAACCGTTAACAAAGATTTCTCGTCCAAAAAAGAATGCTGCATCTTTTTCAGTAAATGCAGCTAATCCAAGATATGGATTTGGAGGAATAACATCTCTCAATGGCTGGATAACACTAAAATGGTCTTTTTTCAATAGCACCGGAATCTGCTGCTCTAAATAATTCATTAAAACCGAGCAACCTAATTCATAAGCAAACTCCATCTGTTGTCCTGCTGCTATTGCATCGTAAAATGCCACAGAAAATGCTATAGCTGCTTTATCATCAATTGTTTGGTTCATGCCAATCACATAGTTGACGTATTGGCTAATGGCTTTTGCTTGCACCTCACTATAGCAAGCATTAAGAAATACACACTCAACGCCCTCGGTGGCAAATAACTTAAACATACTTGCCAACGCATCTGCATTGATAAATGCTGGCTCATCCGTTTCATTTTCTAAGATTATGCCATCAAGCCCGGTACCATGCCCGCTAAAATGAACAATCTGGGGTTGGTAATCTAAAATAGCTCGGTAAAAATCACGCTGACGTACTGCCCACTTTTGCTCTAACTTAAACCGCTCATGCTTAGAGCCTCGTCTCAATCCTTCATCAATTTCCCGTATCTCCTTATCTAGTTGTAACCTTAAGGTGCTTTCCGGATTGGCTGCCAAAAATAAAATTATTTTGACATCTGGGTTATGACTATCATCAGGTTGGGTAGAGTCCATGAAATCAAGGTAAAATTTTAGACGAATTAACCGGAAATGTTACTACATATGAAACACTTGCACTCCTATTAATATAGGTGCTCGGGAAATTAACTTATGCAGCGCTCTGGGAGAGAAGTCGGGATAGTAGTGGATTCCGATGTAATCAGCGAGAAGGCTGATGAAACCGTTACGGCGGCGGCAAAAAACCGACGAATTAAGTTGCGCTTATCAAACCGGGGTTAATGTCCGCATAATTAATTTTTATCCTACATTCCGCACGTCATTTTGTAATACAAAATGTATCACAGAAAGCGATAAATATTCGCCTCAAAGACTGAGTATAAATACTCCAATGTTTCGCTAGACAAACACCGTGACTTTTCCCGTTATCTTTTTAGGGATGCGATCACCCTTTGCGATCGCTCCTTGACTGGGTGTCCCAAAGTTTGATTCTCTCGTGTTCCATTCTCATTAAGAATAAGCAATTGATAATGAAGGATGGGAGAAACCCGGACAAAAACGGACAACCATTAACAAAATCGCTATTACAAACGACGATCAAGGGAGCATTTTGAGGCGGTTATTGACGCAAAGCGAGCCTACCAGAGGATTCTGTCCGGCACACTTTGCGATATTTTCAACAACACAACAGATCAACCGCCTCGCGGAGGTGAAGCTCGCTGGACAGAATCTTCTGGTAGGCAGACTTCACGAAGACGGTTATCCGTTTTTGTCTAGAAAAAATATAGTTTCCATGCGTTGGGAAGTGCTTATTGAGTAGTTGCTTTACACCCATGCGTTCCAATTGTGTTAGAAGTACAGGGATATCATCTACTCGTTCGTTTGTAATTATGGGTTCAGTAGGTATAAGACAGAACTTATATTTACCCAGTGTTTTTGAGAATATGTCGCTGGGTATACTTATTTGTTCTTGTTTTTCCTAACTCATCAAAAAATGGGCGAACCGGGAGTATATACATACCAGAAAAGTTGATGCCTACCTCAATTAAAAGTGACGATGTACAAGCTGTACTTAATCAAGCACGTTCTAGAAAACTAACTCCATCTCCGGAAGATTGGCGCGATCACTGGATTTACTTTCTCATGGTGGATCGTTTCAACAATCCAGTATCAGCGCCCAAAAATCTGCCCTACGATGCCAAATTTGGAGGCTTTCAGGGCGGTACAATTGAGGGAATTCGACAGAAACTCGATTACCTTAAGGAACTGGGAGTAGGTGCAATTTGGTTCACACCAGTGTTGAAGAATTGCCAGTTTCTCGATGGGAAGTCGAATGATGGCACCTATCATGGCTATGGAATTCAGGATTTTTTAACAATAGATCCACGCTTTGCCTCGAATCCAAACAATGTTGATCAGGAATTGCGGACTTTCATTGATGAAGCTCACTCTAAGGGCATTTACATCATCTTCGATATCGTCCTCAATCACACTGGTGACGTCTTCGCCTACGAGTCTAAGGGATCGGAGGCTCCTTTCTCTGACACTCCCTACATAATCGATTGGCGAGATGAAAAAGGTAACGCACGAGCGGATTGGCAAGTGGTTGAGAACATCCACAACCCACCAGCTGATGCCACAGTTTTTCCTGACGAGCTACGTCGCAATGAATTTTTCCGACGGCAAGGAAAACCCAAGTCCGGTGGAGCAGAAACTATTGGTGACTTCTCTTCCCTCAAGCAACTCCTCACCAGCAACCAGGAGTTGGGGAATGTTTTGATCCGCAGCTTTCAGTATCTGATTGCTAAATATGACATAGATGGATTCCGAATTGACACTCTAAAGTATCTCGATCCAAATTTCGCCCTGACTTTCGGTAATGCCATCCGCGAGTTTGCTCTTAGTGTCGGCAAGAAAAATTTCTTCACATACGGTGAGGTATACGATTCGGAGGAGAAAATTTCACAATTCATTGGTCGCAACGTCTCAAAGTCAGGTGACTTAGTTGGTGTGGATGCTTCACTCGATTTTCCTCTTTTCTTCACGCTTCCTGATATGGTAAAAGGAAACTTACCGCCAAGTGCATTAGTTGAGATGTATCGTCACCGCAAAGAGATAGAGCGCGACGTCATCAGTTCTCACGGTGAAGCAACTGCTTTTTTCGTCACTTTTTTGGACAATCACGATCAAATACATCGCTTCTACTTCAGCCCTGAAGGAAATCCCCATCAGTTCGATGACCAAGCAACTTTGGGTTTTGGCTGTTTGTTTTCATTACCCGGTATTCCCAGCTTATATTACGGTAGTGAACAAGGTCTTCATGGTTTTGGGGATGCAGATCAGAATGTGCGTGAAGCTTTATGGGGCAAGCCAAATGCCTTTGATCCCAATCATCCTTTCTTCAAACTTATCAAAAAGCTTACTGATGTCCGCAATGAACAACCAGCCCTGCGTTACGGACGATTCTACTTCCGTCCAATTTCTGGGGATGGCTCCCATTTCGGTATTTCCAATTTTCCACAGGGTGTACTAGCCTTCTCAAGGATTCTGAATGACGAGGAAGTAGTTGTGATAGCCAACACTAGCACCACTACAGGCTTTGATGGCTCAGTCATCGTAGACTCCAATATCAATCCTGAAAACGTGCAGTTCAAAATCTTGTTCAGTAACAAAACTGATCATACTCCAGTGCCAGAACTGGTAAAATCGATTAGTAAGGCAGAGATCCACGAAGTCGATGGCACCGTTTCAGGTGGTCCAGCACATGTGCTGAGCGTCAAATTAAAACCGATGGAGATACAGATTTTAGGAACACCATTTGGTTAGAGGGCAATACGGTTGCTGTTAGTAGAGTTTATTACATCACGTTCACTTATAATATCATGTCCGGTAGCATAACCTTAGTACCAGAGAAACCCCACCCCGCCAAAGCTGTGCTTTGTCTCCCCTCCCCGCTAGCGGGGAGGGGTTGGGGGTGGGGTTCAGTATCTACGTAAATTACTGTTAATTAACCGGACATGATATATGTGAACAAAAGATAGGCTCGTAGTTGCGCTTTAGCGCTCTTAACAGTCATTGAGCGCTAAAGCGCAACTACAAACCTTAGACGGTTCATCGAAGCTTATCCCCCGACTGAATATCAAACCAGTGTACATTCTGAGGCGGCAGAGCTAGTGTGATTTCTGCATCACTCCAATTTTGGTCTGTAGGTAATAAAGCACGCACGGTTAACGATTCACTTTGGGCACTGGGAACGCGCACGCTGACTAAATTGTGCATACCCAAATTTTCCACCAAGTACACTTGACCTCGAATAGTCTGCGTATCCTCAGAGTGGGCAATGCGGACGTTTTCTGGACGAATACCCAGCATAATTTCTGGAGGTACTGTTGGTAGATCTGGAAGTTGTAATCTGAATTCACCTAGCAACGCATGACGATCGCGACAGGGTAGTGTGAGCAAATTCATCTGCGGACTGCCAACAAAACCCGCTACAAATAAATTAGCTGGATGATTGTAGATCCGTTCTGGCGGATCGAGTTGTTGTATGGAACCATTGTTGAGGACTGCGACTTTAGTAGAAAGCGTCATTGCTTCTGTTTGATCGTGAGTCACGTAGACTACGGGTGCTTTTTGAGCAACAAATAACTGTTTAATCTCAGCACGAACTCGTTCCCGTAAAAGGGCATCTAAGTTACTTAGCGGTTCATCCAACAAGTAAACTTGAGCACGACGTACTAGTGCCCTGCCGACAGCAACCCGTTGGCGTTGTCCCCCAGACAATTGACCGGGTTTGCGCTGCAATAACTCTTCCAATCCTAAAAGTCGTGCGACTTCTGCAACTTGCTGTTTGATTTCACCACTCTTGACTTTTTTCAACTTCAGTCCAGAAGCCAGATTGTCGTATACTGACATATGAGGATACAGCGCATAGCTTTGAAACACCATTGCCATGTTGCGATCGCCTGGTCGCTTAAAAGTAATATCCTCACTTCCCAAGAGAATTTTACCGCGAGTCGGTTCTTCCAAACCCGCAATCATCCGTAATGTAGTTGACTTCCCACAACCAGAAGGTCCTAATAAAGTGAGAAATTCGTTGTCATCTACAGTTAAACTCACATCTCTTACCGGAACAACCTTGGGATTATAGGTTTTATTTAAATTTATAAGTTCAAGTCTAGCCATTGTACGATTTTAGATTTTGAATTTTGGATTAACAACCTTGCGATTTTGAATTTTGAATTGTACCAATTTGACAGGTGATCCTCGCATTCCGCAAAATCTAAAATCATCCTTTAACTGCACCAGCCGTCAAACCTTGGACAATTTTGCGTTGGAAGAACAAAACGAGTAAAACTAAAGGGAAAGTCCCGACAACAGTCGCGGCGGCGATGGGGCCATAGGGAATTTCTAATGTAGAAGCGCTGCCTAATTGAGCCGCAGCAACAGGAATTGTCTTCATCTCTTCTCGAGTCATAAACGTCAAGGCAAAGATAAACTCATTCCAGGCAAAAATAAAAGTAAGAATTCCAGTCGTTATCAAAGCCGGAACTGTCATAGGGAGCAATATTTGTAGTAACATTTGCACTGTATTGTAGCCATCTACCCTAGCAGAATCTTCCAAATCTTTTGGTAGTTGCTCAAAAAAGCTGCGTAATACCAGAATTGTTAACGGTAAATTAATTGCAGTGTAAGGAATAATCAACGCTAAATAATTGTTACTTAAATGTAGCGCTTGGACTATTTCCAACAGTCCCAAGAACAATAAAATTCCCGGAAATAAAGTCACAATCAGAATACCAGCCATAATAAATTTACCACCCCAAGGCTTTAACCTTGCCAAGGCGTAAGCAGCAGGGGCTCCTATTGCTAACGATAAAGCTGTAGAAATAATTGATACCAATGCACTATTGAAAATGTATTGCCAAAACGGTCGCCGAATGAATAAATCAATGTAGTGATTTAGAGTAAAACGCGTGGGAAAATAGATAGTAGGAACGTGAGAAATATCCTGATTCAACTTAACAGAAGTCAGTAATTGCCACATAGCTGGAGCTAAACAGAATACTGCAACCAATAAGATTGCTATCCACAGCCCAACTTTTTTCCCAGGATTTTTTGCCGATTCTTTTGAAATAACAGCCATATGAATTAGTTAGTTATAAATTGTTAATTGTTAATTGTTGGCTGTTTGTTACTGGTTATTGGTCAATATTTTTTTACTACTAACCACTAACCGGTTATTATCTACTTGTCTCTTGACGAGATTTACTGAGTAAGAAACTCGCGATCGCCACCGCGACAACTAGCAGCATAAAAGTACAGACAACCAACGTCGCACCATAACCAAAATCCAAATAACGCATCACTGTAGAGTAAATATACAGCGATACCACTTCCGTTGCACCACCAGGACCACCTCCAGTCATCACCGCAATCAAGTCAAAAATTCCAAAAGACTGTGCAAAGCGAAACAGGGTAGCGATGAGAATTTGTGGTACGAGTAATGGGAGGGTAATTTGGCGGAAACTTTGCCAAGCGTTAGCACCATCAATCGCGTGTGCTTCGTACAAGTCTGGCGAAATCGACTGTAAACTAGCTAGTAATAAAATACTGTTAAACGGCGTTGTCTTCCATATATCAGCAAAGATGACTGCTATTAGTGCCAGCATTGGTTCACCCAACCAGTTAATGCCAGTTTTTATTAGTCCTAGCCGTTGTAAAAGATCATTCGCCACCCCAAATTGGTCATTAAAAATCCACGCCCATGCGAGACCAATCAAAGCAGTAGGCAAAGCCCAAGGTAATATAGCAATTGTACGCAATACACCACGGCCGAAAAAACGGTGATTTAAAACCAGGGCAATCAAGAGTCCTAAGACTAATTCAAGTACTACAGATGTAACTGTGAATACTATCGTTGTCCCGAAAGTTTGCCAAAACCGACCATCTCCTGCCATCCGTACATAATTATCTAAACCGGAAAACACAGGCTGTAGTTTAGTTGCCAGATTTTTTGTAAACAAACTTAACCAAAAAGCACGACCAATTGGGTAGCCAAAAACAAACAACAATAGCAGTAGGGCAGGTAGTAACAAAAACCCAGCCGTTCGCTGTTCCCGACTTCTGATTGTATGTGTATTAGTCATTTGTTAGTTATTAATAGGTGATTGAGAATTGATCAACTATATATTTCTTTCCCTATTACTTATTACCTCCTCTTCAATAATGTCCTCGTTTCATTAGCAGCGGCTTTCATCGCTTTTTCGGGAGTCATGCTGTTTGTTAAAGCGGCACTAAGGTAGCGTTGTAAAATATCAGATGTTTGTGCATATTGAGCAATAGGTGGACGTAAGACTGCTTGCTTTTCTACCTCGAGCAACTGAGGGTAATGAGGATATTTGGCGACAACTTCTGGGTCTTTAAACAATGAAATTCTACTTGGTACAGAGCCGGAATTGAAAATAAATTGGCGCTGTGCTTGAACGCTTGTAAAGTATTGAATTGCTTTCCAAGCTTCTTCGGGGTGTTTTGTGGATTTTGCAATTCCCAAACCCCAACCTCCTAAACAAGCAGCCCCAGTTTTACCACTATTACTCACCATCGTTTTAATGCCAACTTTACCTTTAAGTGGTGAATCTGCTTGATTTGCTAAAGGCCAAACATAAGGCCAACTGCGTAAAAATGCTGTTTGACCACTTTGAAAAAAGCGCCTGGTATCTTCTTCTTGGTAGGTTGTGACTCCAGGAGGAGAGATGCCTTGAGAGATGGTGTCTTTGAGAAAGGCGATCGCACGCAATGTTTCTGGTCGATCTAGTCCGACTTCTAGCGTGTCTGGTTTCACCCAAAAGCCACCGTAGCCTTTGAGAACCTCCATAAACATCGCCATCAATCCTTCGTATTGCCTCCCCTGCCAAACATATCCCCACTTCACTTTTCCAAGCTTCTGCAAAGCTTGGGAAATTTTTATCAAATCCTCAAAGGTTTCTGGTGGTTGGAAGCCTGCTTGTTGGAGTAAGTCTTGCCGGTAGTAAAGCATTCCCACATCACTCCGCATCGGGATTCGGTAAAGCTTACCTTCGTAACGACCTCCATTTACATCCTGTGGTGAAAACGCTGCTAATTCTTCCAGTGAGATGCGGTTGTCGAGATCTAACAACCACCCAGCCGCCGCAAATTTAGGTGTCCAAATGACATCCATATTGACTAAGTCATAAGGAGAATCACCTAAGATAAACGCCGAGGTATATAGGTCTTCGAGTAAATTAGTGGCATTCGGTCCTTCAATCAGATTGATGCGAATACCTGGATTTTTGTTTTCAAAGTCTTTAATCAAACCTTCCTTCCAAGGTTGGGCATCAGGGGCAGCCATCAACAAATTGAGGACAACAGGTTGCTGCGAAAGTGCGGGTAGAATCGAGAGTAGGATGATGCCTAATAAAACAGCAAAAAATAGTCCCGTTCTAGATTTGAATTTTTGTAAAATTTTTGATTTTTTCTTCAGCAGGTTAAGTTCAAACATTTTTAGTGAATTTAAACAATTTAGAGGGGACTTAAGCCTCAAGCACCTATAAAAGAATAAGATTAGCATTACCTTTGAAGTCGGTTAACCTCAAAAAACGTAAGATAAAACTAAAAAGGCAGAAAGCAGCTATGCTGATGGCAGAAGGGTTTTATTAGTTTTGAGCATTTCGTGTTGAATTTGGTTGCTCTATTTAATTACCCCAATTTCTTGTAGATTAAGATTATTTTTATTATTATTGATTTTTTTATTGACAACAATTAACATAACCTTAATAAAACTTCAATAAGAAAGATTACCAGCTATGGCGCGTCTATACACTCGTATTTGGGTTGACACATGATTCATTTCTGGAGATATTTAAATTGCCCACCGTTTGAGTACAGTTCGCTTCGGCCGATCACATTTATGTTATTGCTGCGGGGCAAGTAATGCAGGTAGGAAACTTTGAGGAGCTAATGGCGCAAAAGGGAATGTTTGCAGATTTGATGGCGCGACAGGTGGTTTGAGTGAGGAGCAAAAAGTAATAAGCGTAAGGTGGGCAGTGCCCACCCGAAGAAATAATAAGCAGCAACAATTGTCGTCGGTGGGGTGAACCTATGCATCCGTTGGGAATTTTGTGCTAGGATAAGATAATAGAGAAAATTTTGTTGTTGTCATGAGTAAGAGGACTCAACTGCTCGAAGCAATTGTAGCCCTGCCGGAGGAGCTAGTTGATCAGGCTTTGACCTATGTGCAGATGTTGCAAAATCCGATTCAGATTACACCGGGAGTTTGCGGAGGGCAGGCGCGGATTCGGAATACGCGGATTTCGGTATCGACTTTGGTGGCATATCGTCAACAGGGTGCACCGGACGAGGAATTATTGGCAAACTATCCTAGCTTGACTGCGGCTGATTTGGGTGCTGCTTGGGATTATTATGAGCAAAATACGAAGGGGGTCGGACCTGGTTTTGTTGTGCAGGAGTACGGCAGAGGTTGACTGCGCTGGCTGAAAATTTGCTCCCGTTCATCACTATTAGCTGTCCATCTCGAATCGGAAATTGTAACTGTACTAATGCAGAACGCAAAGCGTAAACACTCCTACCTCTTGAACTTGTGAGTTATACCTTTCCCAAGCAGCAATGTGCGGTTCTGAAGCTAAAGGAAAAGTTTGCAATTCCTTGCGTAATTCATGCCGGGGTTTGGTCATCAACGGGTAAGCTTTTGGACGACGTTTACGAACTCGTGCTTCACTTCGCGCCAGTTGCAGAAATAGGTGTAATACCATTTCACGAAAATCTTGATACTATTTGCTCCCCCTGCTCCCCCTGCAT
>CALMVQ010000334.1 GCA_937873135.1 uncultured Scytonema sp.
AGCATTTTTAAAAAATATATTAATATTTTAGCACGTTAAGTACGCAAGAGCCAGACTTGTGAGAGTATTATGTATGTGATTCAAACGAGAAGCACTAGATTTGATGTGTAGCGAAGTTTTAGGGAATTGGTATCACCCCGAAGTGCCATTAATGTGTTCAAGCGCTTTGTGCCACACAACTTGAGCCACTTCACGACCAAGTTTCAAGCCTTCGATATTATCTGAATGAGTATGATAGCCACCATACAGGCGAGAAATGCCTGCAGCATTTGCTGCAAACGTGAAAGTTGGAAATTTAAGCATGACTAGGGACTCGAAGCCAGGCTCGGTTAGCGCACCAGCTTTAACTGTTGCTGATTCGTCAAAAGTATCACTGCCTTTAAAAAGCCTAAGTATCTCTGCACAGGCAGCACTTACCGTACTATGACCTGATACATAACCTGGAAAAGGCGGTGTGATGAAGGTCTTCGGCGAATACGGGTGCCACTGTTCACCAAGCATCTTGATGGTTCCTTTGCCTACTCCGCCCCAACCTTGAATTTGTTGCCCCTTAAAATAATAATGAACCAGAGTCCAGGGGCGGGAAGAGTCATATTCACGTTTTGCATCCCAAGCTGCGATGAAAGCATCCATGGCTACATTCGATGCAGCAAAAAACATTTTTACATCCTGATCGAGATCATGCTTGTCGCGTCGAGAAACATCTTGTGCAAACTTCATCCAGTGACCAGATTGACCAGTAGAAGAGGGACCATCCCGCATAAACTCTACCAATGCTTTCTGCTCAGGAGTCAGGCTGGTATTGAATTTCATTACTTCTTGGACTTCAGTAAGCAGTTGATCAGAACCGACTAATGGCGGTGGAGGTGGACGAAACTGGTCAGATCGCAACAGAGCAAAAGGCTTAACTCGATACCAGTGGGGAGTGAGAAATCCCAATGTTTTAGTTCCACCTTTACCATCAGAAAAAGCGATGGGTTGCCAGTGGTTTGGATCATTGATTTTGTCTATTGTATTGACGGCTTGATAAAAAGTATAGTCAGAATAAGGCTTCCCACTCGAACCAATCTCATCCCCAAGTTGATTAGCTCCGTCGTGGTGACGGTACTCAATCAAAGCTGCTGCCACTGTATTCCCAATCCCTTGCGGAGTGGCTTTGTTGGTAGATGAATCATTTGGATCAAATCCAAGTTCAAGCATCTGTTTGGTAAAATACGCCGCCTCATCTGGATACACATCAAGCAAAGTACGATAAGCGGCATAGCTTATCGCCTTGCGTTTATTTGCAGCAGATCTCTCGGATTGCGGACGACGAAGCGTTGCTCCAAGGCGGGTTCCAACGGCTTTGTCATCGTATGCAGCCCAAGCGTCAAACATTGAAGTTGCTGGGATAGCTAAGGAACGGGAACCGACTGTTGGTCTAGCCCCATTGCGCTTGACATCATGGGCGGTAGCTGTGATTGCTATATCAATCCAATGATAGGCAATGCTTGGTTCCCAAGCTGAAGCTGATTTACTATGAGCTTGCGGAAGGTATCCAAGTGATGAAAATAAACAAAGAAGTACAGTAATGACAAAAATTGTGAATGTACGAAGCATTATCGTCCTTGACCATACTTTAATGACTGTGATTGAGAAGCAGATCGTGAATTATCTAAATAGTTATTAACGTCACTGACTATTTCTTCACGATTAGCCAAATCTTGATTTTTAACTCCTTGCTGAAGTGACCCAAATCAAGGAGTTTCTTAATTTTTTAGACAAGTAGCAAAAACTATCTCGCTCTCGAGCGGGAGCCAATTCATTAAAAGGGAAAATTAATTTTTTAGACAAGTAGCAAAAACTATCTCGCTCTCGAGCGGGAGCCAATTCATTAAAAGGGAAAATTAATTTTTTTTAGTAGAAATACTACTTTGCTAGAAATTATAACTTATGAACCTTGAATAAAAACCACCTAAAGACAGTTGACTTGCTACTAAAAATGATGCTATAATCCATGAAGTAAGTGAGTGTGTCTTACAGGCACTTAATCCTCTTTTATAACTATCAATAAACAATAATCTATAACCCTTATCGTGAAAGACTTTCGCAAAAATGAGAGTTATAATGACAATTAAGGGAATGCGATCGCTCTTAGAGGTTGTTTGAAAAGGGTCTGCTTGAGCCTTAAGTGAGACTCAGGGGCGCTTCGGCCCGCAGGCTTCGGCTGCCATCCGGATCGCAAATCCCAAAACCCAGATTCTCAAGGTAGCAGTTTCTCGGTAGCTTGGGTAGTGAAACACACGCTCTTAGACTTTTCAAACATCCTCTTATGCTTGATTATGTCTGTTGTTCAGAAGAGGTATAGTACTTTATAGTTCTTTTGTGTTTGAGCAATGCAAACACAAAAATTTGGTTGTGATAGCTATAGTAATCCTCATTGATTTGTGAAAATTGAAGACACAGATCTCTGACTTCTTAGATAAGTCAGAGATCTGTGTCTTCACGAATGATTTAACTTAAAATGAAATAAGTAAGTCGGCATAAATAAATGAAAGTTTTTAGTAAGCGCTTTAGCCCTTGAGAGCGCTTACTACGAGCTAATTCTATTAAATTTACTTTTCTTTAGATAATTAGGTTTTTTATCGCCGACTTACTTAGCTTTGGGTAATGTACTTCCATCTCCATTAACAAAAGCCCAACGACTGATGACGCGTCCACCATTTAGCAAACCACCTGATAACCATTGTGGCACAAAGCCATAACCTCCTTCTTCCCATTGTCCTGATTCTATCGTCCAGAATTTTTTCCCTTTATTTCCACCATTTACCCGCCATGCCAAGTTAGGGTAATAATAATTTCCGGGACTCAAATTGCTTAACTCTGACTTTAATTCGGGGACTGCACTTAAAGAAATGGCTCCCTCATAAATTGTCTTATTACCAGAACGAGAAAACTGTATCTTACCTTCTGCTCCACCTGATGGACTGGCATTCATTTTCATCAGATGCGGACTAAGAGTGGCATTGGTTGGATAATACCCTTGGTGATTTGTCCCTGGCGCACGATATCTCCACAACTCACTGTTGTTTCCTGTACTGTAAGTTGCAAAAAACTCATAGTCTACATCTGCTGCCAAAGCTTTTTCATAAAGAGGATGACCTTTCAGCAAGTCATCAGGATTATTTTTTGTACAATCTATATTAATAAATAATCCATCTTTATTATCATCACCTTTAGCACCGTCTACTCTATTTTTTCTGAACCATTCATAGCTGGGATTAAATGGGGGAAATGGTTCGTGGCGATCGTCAGCGACTTCTCCGGCAAAATATAAGTTATTGGCATCCCACGCCACTTTAAACTTATATGTCCCATCACCCATAGTTGTTGCCATGATATCAGACCAATCATTCAAATTCCCATCTACGTTAATCGTTTTCTTGGGAGCATACGCTGATTGAATTTTCCAGGAACCAGTTTGAGGTGATGATTTTCCATTGATTGATAAGGAGTAACTCAGATTGTAATTATTATCACTATTTGTCCCGGAATTGATTGGGAAGCTTAATATTCTCTGTTCGCCAGGTTGTAGATTTTTAAATTCTCTACTGTTAGTTGATAACGTCCATCCATTTGGGGGAGTTATCTTTAAAGTTCCGCTACGAGGTTTATTGACTACATTCTCTAATTTTACGTCAATTGTCCTACCTTTAATCACAAGTCCTGACAAAGATAATGCTGTGACTTTTATTTCGGTTTTTAATTGAAAATCAGCATTCTTTAATATCTCCTTTAACTGGGAAGCTGGCATATCAGCGAGTATATACACGACTTCTACTGGTGTTAAAGGAATATTACGCAAATTGTTGATTCTATTTCCTTTATAATCGTAGACTTTTATGCCCGAACCATTAATAGACATAGTACCGGAATACTCGTCAGAAGGAATCTTACCTTTAGCTTGACTACCTCCCTCTGGAGTCCAAGGATTACCTAGATCACCATAAAATGGTCCATTAACAAATACTGCTGCTCTGGCACGATTATCTGCTGAATAATTGTTCTTAAAAATAACTCCCCACATTGATTTTGATTGCGGAAATACATCATCCACTATTTCGGTTCCTTCCAATACCCGAGTCATAGTTCTATATGCATCCTTTGCCGCCTCATTATCTTTGATATCGTGCATTCCATGTCCACTCCAGTTAAACCAAAAAGCTCTTACTGGTCTTTGAGCATAATGACCTGCTAACATATGAAGTAGGAAACTGGAGGGGATTGTACGAGCTACCCATATATCTTTATCTGAGGAGAACATCTCACGATATGTGCCAAACTCTGTTTGCCAAGCGCCTGCCTTACCTTGGGTTTTAGAAAATTTCTTATCTAATGTTAATTGCATTAATGTAGCATGGAAGGTATTCGGGCTTGGGAAAGCATAAGCATGGTTTACAGATCCATCCACATATCCAATGTCATTTCCCTTCGCATACATGATATCCCTGTTGTAAGCTAGAGAACCTCCACCAATTAAATAAACATTTGGAAACTTAGGCTTCACCTTATTCCAAATTCGTTTAATGATGTCCCTGTATTCTTCAGCAGTACCACCGTTCCATGCCCACTCATCAACCCAAGGTTCATTCCAATGCTCGTAATAAGGCATTAAATCATGAGTAGCTGCTACCCAGTCATAAGCTTTTTGTACGTAAGCATCTCTATTTTTTGGCGGGCCTAATTTGCCCTCTTTCCAATCTTGTGGATAAAAAAGAGTTTGTAATGAAGATAAGCCATAACTTTTTAAGGTATTTATCCTGTCTCTAAGTGTTTGATGATTTCCATCCCACGAATCAAATTCAACTTGGATTCCCCGAATCCATTTTATTCCCAAATCTTGAGATACTGGACCTATAGATTTTGGATCGCTGTAACCAAAATCTAACCCGAAGGGAGAATTGGGAGCTAATCCAGTGTATTTTGGAGGTAATTCTGCTTCACTGTAACCTGGAGAGATTTGTGTGTAACCTATACCCAATAATAGGCATAAAAATCCTATAATTAAGGTTTGTAGCAAGTACCTAAAACCTAATCTCAATTTAAATATTTGG
Organism: uncultured Scytonema sp.; assembly: GCA_937873135.1. Classification (GTDB taxonomy): domain Bacteria; phylum Cyanobacteriota; class Cyanobacteriia; order Cyanobacteriales; family Nostocaceae; genus Rhizonema. Next base: position 5,094 of record CALMVQ010000334.1, read on the forward strand.
TGTTTTGTCATAGGGAATAAATATCAAATAAGTCTTGCTCAAAAGACTATTTTTAATAGTCTCCAAAAGTCTAAACAAATTACTTTTAGACTAAAAGTATGAAGGACAGTCATCAAGCGATCGCCTAAAAATGGTCGAAAAATCAAGGTTTAATGCCTGAAATTCATCCCCCATATTTAGTTTTCCCTGTCAATGCGTAAGTCCTAAGTTTCCTAGTATACTTTAATATTTCGATTAAAGACTGGTTGAAGCATAAGGCAAAGCTATATCTGCTAAGTCTCCAGAATTTGTGTCAATGTAAACTTTTTGCAAAAAGCTACTTAAGTTAGCAGTTTAGTTTTGCTAGGATATAAGTTGTTTTCATCAACTCCTCAATTAGCCTAAAAACTTTATGAAAGCAATCCAAGCCACGGGGAAGATTGATGCACAAGGTCAATTGTCTTTAGATCACCCCATTGAAGGCACTTTACCCGTAAGAGTGCGAGTGATTATTTTATTTGCAGAAGCAGAAGCTGATACCGATGAATTTTGGGAAAGCGTTAGCGGATATCAACAGCGTACTTTGATGTCACCAAAACAATTAGAACAGGGATTAAAGCAAGCCTTGGTTGAGGCTGGCTATGATTCGAGAGATAAAATTATCCGCCTTGTGCAAGAGGTGAAACGAGAAATAGCCGCAGAACGCCAACAGCAGCAAGATTAGATGAGATGACAACAATTCCTCAGGTCATTTTTTTGGATACTAATGTTTATCTGATTGGTGTGGTTGAGATAGACAGTGCTGAATGTAAGATTCTGCAATGGTTAGGGTGGGAAAGTCAAGGCAATAATGAGGTTGAAGTGGTGATTTCCGCAGAGTTAATTGACCAAATTTCCCGAGTTGCTAGACGGTTAAAGAATAAGGATTGGGGAGGTGAAATTATTGGGCGGATTTGGCAGAAGTTGAAAGTTCGTTATGTCCAAATTGAGGATTCAACTTTGGCTAGAATGGAAGCAGAAGGAGTCATCCCCCGTGAAGATGTGGGAGTTTATTTGACGGCGAAAGAAGGTCAAGCGCAATGTTTTATATCTGCTAATCATAAGTTAATCCAGATTTTAGCTCAATAAACAGGAGAGTTTAAGTGTTTGAGTCCATCTGCATTTGTGAGCAAGTATTTAACAGATATTCAGTAGATTTTAAATGATTGCCTCTGTGATCACCTAAATCCTTCAAAATGCCCCCACTATATTTTGTACTCTAAGGGAAGAAGCATCCCTGAAGGACGCATATCGAATGATACCAAAAGCGCTCAAGAGCATTTGGAATGGGAAACCAGCCTTGAGGGCACTGGCTCCCTAGCAACCTCTCTTTTGCTTGACTTTGCAAGACGAATTTTTAATTCCAAGGTAGAGATACTAAATGCATTATCGGCGCTTAGAGGGGGTACTGCGTCGGGTGTCGCGTTTTTCTTGTTCTCGAAGACGGCGATCACGCCATTCAGTGAGCGTCAAATAACCAACGCCTCCAGTGACTGATACCAAAAGCACCAAAGCAGCCAACGCCAAAATATTTACGACTGGATTCTCCACAATTCTTCTACAGTCCGTTACGACCCCAAACTACCATTGCAATTGACCAGGTAAAAACTACCAGTAGCGAAACCCAACCTAGTGTCAAAATTTCCATAACCTTACTTTGAGAACGACTCTATCATTTATCATACTTGGAGGCGGTTCAAAGAGTGTAAAATGTCTGTCGATTTCATGGTAGAAGGCTTAGAATCTCTCCGAAGCGCTCCTGAGTCTCACTTAAGGCTTAAGTAGACCCTTGTCAAACAACCTCTAAATGGTCTAACGAGTTTTGACGCGCTGAATAAAGACCTTTTCGTTGGGGTCAAATTGGAACCCATTTTTGTATACGTGTAAGACCAAAGTCCATGAAAAATACCTCGTTTAAAACAGATAACTAAAAAGGTTTGTTCGTTTTTCACAGATTTTTTCCTCGGAGTCAAAGCGAAGGGAAAAAGAGGAAAACACAGTCCGCAACGTATTAAATTTAACTTATTACCTCATTTTAACTTTTCGTTACTTTCCACACAGACTTACTTACCAGTAGGCTCAGCTTTTTCAACTGAATCCTCGTTTACTCCCAAAGTCAACTCTAAAGGAGTGTGCGACGGATATGCCTTCACCACCTGTCGGTAGACATCATAGTTGGTGGGTAAAGTCTTCTGTTGGTCGCCTACTCCATATGTCAGCTTGTACTGCACAGATTTCAACAATTCGGGCTTGCTTGCCTCGGATTGGGGAGGACTGAGGCGTTGTTGCACTTCATCAAGGGTTGGTCTAGGCGGTAGAGCAGGCCACCATAAACCTTGGTCATCAGGTCCTGTGACTGCTTGCTCTGGTTTATTGCCATTACGATTAAGTAAGGTGGTGGTGGCGAAGGTTTCAAAGCGCGGTGATGTGTCATTGGCTAAGTCTGTCGCATATTTAACTTGCCAGGTATACTTGGTAATTGCTGTTGCTTCATACACGTCTGTGCTGAGCGTGCTGCAACTGGTGAGTGTTGTACCGAGGGCGATCGCGGTTATGAGTGAAAATGTTAACTGTCGCATTAATAAGGCTTTTTTGGTATAACTTCAATTTAGACCAAATTCAATCAACTAAAAAGTTTTCTCACTAGGGCAAGCGTCTGTGTGACAAAAGACTTGTCAGAAGTAAGCTCGCCAAAGACGGGCATCGTTATAAAAAATTGTCATCTTTCAGGGCTAGGTTTAAAGCCCACCAAAATAATAAAAGTTGAGGCAGTCATTAGTCATTGGTAAGAGAAATACTAATGACTAATGACTGCCCTATCACTGGAGCATTATTTTTTTGCAAGTCCCTTATACAGATCTTTGCCCTATACCCTAAGTACCTGTAGGACTTTGAAAGATTCGCACCCCCACATAGACTATGGCTGACTAATCGTTATGTCTCTTTGGTTCTTTTTTTTCCTTTTTTTTATCGGGATCTTTTTTTGGTTTTTTGGCTTCTTTATTGCTCTTTTGTTCCTTGGACATTATTGCTCTCCGATCTGGTGATAAGTAAAGTGGCTACAAGGTAAGTGTAGTCTTTCTAATGGTCACTCTTGCCTTGGACAAATCCTATCTAAAATTGGGCTGAGCCAGCGCAGTCGCAAGCTTTCCTATATTGGGACTACCGATTATCAAAGCAAGGAGTAGTATGATCGAGCGTTTAGACAATTTCATTATACTTCATCATTTTTAACTTTTTTCGTACTGTAACAGGACTTGCACAACTGGCATAGTGTAGGGACTCTCTTTATGTTGGAACAAAGCGGAACCGCGTGGGAGATCGGCAGCTATATAAGAAAACCCAAAATTTGTGTAACATGTCGCACATTGACGCTCAACTGCAGGCCAACAATTCCATAGCTAAGCGCAGAGATTGATAAGTTGTCGTCTGATGCTTGAGTCCAAGGGTTGCGATCGCGCTCTGGTATGACGAAAAAATTGCTCGTTGGTCTTGGCGGTGATGGCTTGGGGTATTTCTGTAGTAAATAATAGCACAAATTCGGACCGTCTTTACACATACAAAAAGGATACACGGGCAAAATCATTACAAATAACCGAGTCAGGTTATAAGTTAACAATCGAGGCAAATCAAGTAGTCAATCGGATTGATAATGATTTTTTCCATGTATTTGATAGCAAGGTAACTGATTTGAACGGATATCTACATTTGATATTAGATGGTGACAAGTCGGTAGTTGATCAGACTGTCTAAAGAAGAATATAGATTCGGTCAAGGAACCGCGTGCTGTCAACAGTAATTTTTGCCAAACTAATTCCAATTATTGCAGCAACGTTTTTCAGGTTTATTGCTTACCGCAGCTTGTTACGCCAATACAGACGTTCTATACCGAGCAAGAGAATCATTAATCCCAAAGATGAACTGACAATGCCTTGTATTATCCAGCTATAAACCACGAAATAAAGCCCTGACCCAATGAGAAACCAAGGTGCAATTTGCGAAGGCAGGCTATTTTGTCTCCTTATTGCAGGTTGACGCCAAAACCTGAAGGTACTTAGTATAGCACAAAGGTAAACAAATCCTGCGTTTAATAGCAGAGTTTGTTTAAGCTTCGGAGTTATATCGGGATACTGAAACGCAAGTATACTAAAGCAGATTCCCACTAATAGATACAATCCTGTAAACACAGTAAACCGTTTCATAAATTCCTCTTTGTCGCTTCTATAAATTCTGTCAAACCAAAAAGATTAATTGTTTCCCTAATAGTACGACATTTCGTCATACTTTAATTTTGAAGTCACCGTCTAATTTTCTCTATTTCATTTCGTGATGAATCCGTTCGCTTTTTGAAGACTCCTCCACTTTATGGGCAAACAATATCTACGTCGATGAGGATAAGTTAAGAAAAGTTAGGGATTAAGTTAAGTTGAATTCTTTTTAAAATTTAAGGTTCTATCTTATTCGTAGGAGTGTGTAAATTACTTAATAAATAAGTCAATATAAAGATATAAAATTATCCAAAAATAATACGTAAATCGCATCTACCAAGGTAATTGAAAATATGGGCGATTATCTAAGGGTATTTCTGACATTGGAGCAAAACAAAACCCTGTTAAACCTGGAACAAACAAAACGTCGTAGTTGTAGATTAAGTATCTGTAGAGCTTCTTTAACCTCTAATCAGCTTTGTTTACGCTTTAGTTATTGGCGGTGTTCATCACGGCGAAGTCGCTTATGTGTTCTTTCTTGTTAAAGTTTCCAAAGAGTCATAGGAGATGAAGCTTTCCATAGAAAAATATTTAAGTAGGAACTTTGGTAAATAGGCTTAATCTGCCATTCTGTTTTCTTTTGCATAAAGGACAGTAATTCTTGGGAAGGAGAAAATAGAAATATATCACTAAACCCTTCAGGAAGTGCTACTTGATTTGGTTGAGTGACTAGCATTAATCTGACATGGGGGTCAAGCCTATAGTTTAAAGGCATTAATCCAGAAACTATGTCATCATCTGATATTATTAACGGGTGAGTTGCTTTGTTAATAATACGAGATGACTGAATAATGAAGTCTTCTTGACCATTCCAGCTTTCAGTTTGACCACTAATTGTGCAAGACAAAATACCGAGTGAAATAAGTAGAACTGTGATAAGTTGCCATGATTTTACACGCAGTGTACTTGAAGCTAAGGAAATTTTAGTAGCTAATAAATAAGCAACTGTAACTTGAATACCTAAAGTACAAGGAAACATATATCTATCTAAAGCCGAACGTCTTCCGCCAAAAATTAAATCTGGTAGAACAACTGCTAGCGATGTTACACCAGTTAAGGTGAAAATAAATAACCAAACTTGTCTGGGAGTATTTCTCCAAAGAAAATAGAATGCATATATTATTAAAGATAAAATTGCTATACCAAAATAGAACACAAATGGTTTCTCAGAAATCAAGAAGGTTTGTTCATATTTAAAATGCCAATAGAAAAATATATCGCATAAGTTTTTTAGCCAGCCTCCTAACAAATCTGGAAAAGCCGCTGGTTGATTCGTCCATTCCGTCATTTTTTTAGCTGTATTTACATGAGTAATAATTACGTTGAGCCAAGGTGCAAAACTTAAAATGACAAGACTTGCTGTAAATAAATAAGGTTTTATTATTTTGTTTTTCTGAAAATCTATAATAAAGACATAAATTCCATGTGCACTTGCCACAAAAATAGAAAATAAAAATGTGTAAAGATTTAATGATAAAGTGACTCCGTAAATCACCCAAGTAGTCTTATTATTTAATCGTATTGTCCGCAGTAAAGCTGCACTTGATAACAATATCATCAATATCCAAAGTGTACGAGGTCTTGCAATTTGGGCATGAATTATATGGATAGGCGATACAGCAATTAAAGCAACAGCTATCGAAGCGACTGTTGAAGATTTAAAAAGTTCCATGCACAGCCAGTAAATAGCAGGAAAGACCAATAGGCTGGTGAAGACGGTAAAACTTCTCATTGCTACCGCAGAATTACCAAACCATTGCATCCAGATTCTAGTTAATACAAAATATAGTGGTGTATGTTGAGGTGCTCCAAGTGCTGTAACTTTTAATGTATCGAGTAGGCTGGTTTCTCTAGAAACAATCCGAAATGTTTCGATTTCTTTGGGCCTAATTATTGTATCTTTAGGAATTGAGTTTATTACTTCAGCTACTGTATATCCTGCGGCTCTAACTGAGGTAATGGATTCATCTCCATCAAAAAGTTTTTGACCGAGGTTGGTAAAACGAAAAAATATACCTATTATCAAAATAATTAATATTAGAAAACGTAACCCCTTTGGAGGTAATAATCTGTCCATTACAAATAACTAGTCTTAGCTTCAGTTTGTTTACCGATGGTGATACGATCTATAGTACGGATTATTTCATTCTCAATCGCCATTTACAATTCTGCTATAAATGTCAGAAATTAACTTTTATGAAAAACATCACCAATATGGAAGTTCTGAACATCACGAACTTCGTTAATGTTGGTGATGTATCTTCCATACTGCTGGATATTTTCGGCTATTTGGTTAATTTTTTGAGTAGCTTGAGGCTGAACCTCCTCCCATCCTTTAGCAGGTAAACCTTTCCCTCCTCGGAGTTTAGCAATAATAAAATCTCCTGCATCTATGTCGAAGTGAGGAGTTTGTTCGGCTCTATATAACCTTGATGCACTTTCAGGTACAGCTTTGCTGAGGTGATTCATTAAGTTAGAAACCTTAACTTCTATATCACCAGATTTATTAGCTGCGCCTTGCAAAGCTTCTAGAAAATGATATGTATAGATACTGTTTGACTCATCTTTGAGCCAAGACTTTTGCTCTCCCTCTGAGGATGTAAAAACAACCCTGCCTTTACCTTGTTTCAATTCATCAATGAAGCCTTTAGACGGAGCAACTCGTTCAAAAGTATCAAACTCTTCTAAAAGTTCAATGTCCGCCTCTTTAGAAGTTGCCATTCCTGCTGCATGACAACTATCAATGACCACTAACAAACGTTCAGAGCGAATTTGCCGCAAAGCATCTGTAAATGTTTCTGCTGCAAGGGCTGAGTTAGCAAGCTTGGTTGGTTTAATATCATGTTGTAGCAAATAATAAAGGCTAGTAGTTTTATCTACCCAGCCATGTCCTGAATAATAAACAAATACGGTTGCACTGGGATCTGTAATTGCCTTTTCCTTTAACCAATTCAAACCATCCAAGATGCCTTGCTGTGTTGCTTCTTTATTATTTAGTACGCGAATATGTTCTTGATTATCAGGATACGCACACAGTTCTGGGTCAATTAAAGCAGCATATATTGCTTGAGTATCTTTGACGGTTGCTGGCAAAGATAACTTACTATAAGCAGACTCACCAACACCAATTAACAAAGCATAACCGTGAGTAAATTTATCAGTCATTGATATTTAACCTCAATCTTATCGAGTGGTTGCTTGTAAACTAATTGTTTACTCTTCATATTTACTAATACGGAAAATTACATAATTATAAGGTAGGGTAGCAGAATTATCTCCTTGTCTGACGATCGCACCCATATCTGGTTTATAAACCCACTCACTCCAGCTAATCGCAGTTTCATTAGGAACCTGGACAGCAATATAGTTCCCTTCTGTCAGGGACACTCCCAAGGCGGCTTGGTCAAAATCAAGACCAAGGTAAAATTTTTGTACAGGCACATTTTCGTAGCGTTGTGCTAATAACTTGACAACACCCAAGGTAATTTCTGTAAAGGGTGCGATCGCTGGCTGTGCAGTTGTTAAAAGTTTGAGTCCACTTTGAAATGGTGAAGATTCTAACGCACTTAATATTGTTTTATCCTCTTCATTTTTGACATTCACTGTAGAGCATTCAAAGGCTACTCCCTGTGAACCCACATGCAACCCTATAAAAATAGGATAGCCTGCAATACCTGCTGACTGTCTTTCTCTTACACGGTAGGTTTGACTGAAGCTCAGCGATTCTTGGTTTTCTGCGACTTGGTTACGTGCTGCAAAAGTAACCAAGATATCATGTGTTCCACCCCCTGGATACTTTTCTACATGAAACCGATCTAGGCGAATGTTGATCCGGCTATTTTTGAGAGAGGGATCTGGTGCGATCGCACTTGCATCTTGAATCAGTTGCGGCTGAGCAGAACTTGACTTCCGTAAAGCGATGTAGCCAAATCGATAAGTTGCATACATCCAAGGCTGATCTTGAAAAAGATTCAACCAATCGGGAAGCGCTTTAACTCCCCTTTCTGCGTAGGTATCATCACTAACACTACCGATAACATCAGGATCTTTCATTTGCTCTAGCTTTGCAGCTATTTGTTCCGGTTGTTCGTACTCACCAATTACTTTGATGTCTTCAAATACACTTGCCATAAATTTTGTTTAAGTACGAGATGCTTATAAGTCGTGCAAGAAGCGATGCCTGCTTTGGGCTACGCCTACGCGAACACACCCTACGTGTACCATCTTGAGACGGGTATTGCAAGGCGTCACCACTAATTTTCAGCGATCGCCTGAGCCGAATAATCTCCTTTTCGTCTCGAATACCTACAAGAATGCAGTCAACCAAGGAACGCTATCTCCTAGTACAACAAGGCAAAAGTAAAAAGTAAAAAGTAAAAAGAAAGAACACTGATTTTATAAGCTTTTTACCTATTTCAGATGGGTGGGTTATTTCCGCCGCTCTGTA
>CALMVQ010000335.1 GCA_937873135.1 uncultured Scytonema sp.
CTCCCTCTGCCTCTCCCTCGACCTCTGCCTCTCCCTCGACTTCTCCCTCTCCCTCTTCCTCTGCCTCTCCCTCGACCTCAACCTCGACCTCGACCTTAACTCAGATTTAAAACGATCACTCCAACAACTCAAAGACCAGCTTCCCGATCCAAAAAACAAAGAAGTTAGGACTTACGCATCGTACATAAGTACTACACGAAATTTGGGTGTTTCAGTCATATTAAGCACTTATGTGTTGCAAAGTAAGCGAGTAAATCAGGGTTATACTCAGCGCCTAAAACGACCGAATATCGTCTTGCATATTATGGTTAATTTGTACAGTGCGTAAGTCCTAGAAGTATATGAACAGTGGTGGCTTGAAAACGGTCAAGCCTGGACTGAACAACTCAGAGCCGTAATGATTGAACACCGCAACATCGGTCATGATTGGCAGTTCACTGATGCTCAAAAAGACTTATTGAAGCAGTACTACGACGCTAATAAGGTACTGGTCGATTGCCTCAATAGTGACTGTTATGTTAGCCGCGAAGTAAGGCAGGAGATTGAAGATACGTTGCTACTGCCAGTGAAACAAAACCTTGAATTGTAAACAATAAGAGCGCTCTAGCTTTAATTCAACTTACCCAGCTTTCCCTATGGGATACTCCCGCATCGCCATTGATCGCTACCAAGTCATACGGTGGATCAATTAGAAATCATTATATAACCTATTGCGCTACATTTTGAAGTGCGGAATGTGGGTTATATTATAGTGTTAAAACTGACATCCTCGTTTCTAGCTCTAACACTCAAGTTAAATTTATGGATATCCCAGGCTCTACCATAGATTATCAATCGGCATTATCTACCCAATTTACACCCGTGTTCTCCGATAATGTGCAAAGCTTGCTTGATGTGGGGACTATACCTAAAAATCCTACTGCCATTATTACCGTGAACAGTACCGCAGATGTAGTGGATGATAATGATGGTATGACGACTCTGCGTGAAGCGATTAATCTTGCAAACGCTGATAACGGTGAAGATTTGATTGTGTTTGATCGCTCTGTATTTTCCAATGCACAGACTATTACCCTAACTGGTGGAGAATTAGATATCACCCATAACTTAGACATCATTGCCCCAAAGGACTCATTGACGAATGAGGACTTGGTGACGGTGAGTGGTAATAAGGCTTCACAAGTGGTTGAGACTGAACCAGGAGCACCCGCTTCACGAGTGTTTGAGATTGAACCAGGAGCAACCGTAACGTTGTCCGGATTGATTATTGCCAATGGTCGGGTGCTTCAAGATAATGCCGAACTGGCACGTAACAACAGTCGGGTGGCGATTGATAATGGTGGTGGAATTCAAAACAGCGGTATCCTTACCCTAGATAGCAGTGTTGTTCGCAATAATGCAATTCCTAATCCAACACTAAACATTGCAGGCGCTGGCGGCGGCATTTACAATACAGGCACTCTTACAGTTAACAACAGCACCATCAGCAATAACTCGGCAGGCCTCGGGGGCGGCATTTACAACACAGGCACTCTTAAAGTCAGCAATAGTACTCTTAGCAATAACTCGCTATTTGTACGAACCAGCGCTGCTGGTGGTGGGATTTACAATACGGGTACAGCTTCCGTATTGAATAGCACCTTGAATGACAACATAGTTAGCGCCGACGGTGGTGCCGACGGTGGTGGCATTTTCAATGCGGGTAATCTTCAGCTAAGCACAAGCACCTTGAACAACAACTCTAGTAGAATTGGTGGTGGCATTGACAATACGGACAAGGGTACTCTTTCGGTGAGCAACAGTACCCGAGCGTGGTAACACAGCGTATGATTTTGGTGGTGGGATCTCTAACCTTGGCATCAGTACGGTGAGCGACAGCACCCTCAGTGGTAACTCAGCCGCTAGTGGCGGTGGGATCTATAACTTTGGCACTATGACAGTGAGCAACAGCACTATAATGCGTAATAGTGCAAGCCACAGTATTACATTTGATGCTAACCGTGGCCGAAGTGGCGGCGGCATCTTTAACGATGGCATTTTGACACTAGTGTTTAGTACCGTCACTCTCAACTCTGCCACCAATGGCTCAGGTGTGTACAATAATCTGGGAGCAACTTTGTTAGGTTCTGTCACTGCTAACGGTATTGCTACTGTGAACGTGAGGAATACAATTATCGCGAGCAACCTCTTAAACGCGAACGGTATCGACCCCGACGTATTTGGTGACTTTAAAAGCAGTGGCTATAACCTAATTGGAGACAGTACAGGCAGTACCGGATTTGGAACCACAGGAGACATAGTTGGAACGAGCGACAATCCAATTGACCCAAGACTTGCGCCCTTAGACTTTTATGGTGGTGATACCCAAACAATCGCCCTCCTTCCAGATAGCCCAGCAATTGATGCTGCCGACCCTACTATGCTAGACACTGACCCTACCATCGACCAGCGTGGGTTTCCTCGTTACGTCAATGGTGTAGCTGATATAGGCGCGTTTGAGTTTTCTGCATAAAGTGACTTTGGTCAGGGGAGCGTCGTCAACAAAGCAGAGCATTCTTAGAGTCGCTCATGCTGCGCATAGAGCACGGGGCTGCTGTTGCAAAAGCTCAATTAAGATCATTGTGATTAGGTGCCGACAGTTGAATCATCTCAGAAAAACGTGAATACTTAACCGCAGGATCATCCGCCGATACTGCAAGTAACCCAATTTTGATATCCTCGAAATAAATCACACCTCCAATACGTCCTTGAACTTGTATTGGTCCATGAAATAACCGATACTCTGCAATGTAGATTATTAAATTGTCCGTAATCTCTATTGCCCTGTTGAACAAATGTTGACAAGTTTTGTGGATCACAGCATCTAGGTATTCATTATCGGCAGGCTCACCCAGTTCAGTAAATTCTGGATCATCCGCAAAATGATCCATATAAAATGACCATATATGAGACAAGTCTGCTTCAAAAGTCAGTTTTTGCTTAAGTTCCTGCAATCGGTCGATTTTCATGAGTTTGATATTGAGTCTGGTCGGGCGAGCAGACTCGCACTGTTAAAAATCTACCACAGCCTTATAGTTCGTGCTTCGGCCCGACCGCCACGGCAGTATCGCCCTCATCGCCCTTGACTGACGCAATTACTGCTTTATGCATGGAGTGTGGCGGCGAAGCGATACTGCTTAAGCCGTGGCCAAGGGCATCGCGTGCTACTTGGTACGATATTCTTGTCAAAAGCGTTTTGCTAAGTAAGTCATAAACTGGCGACCTGCTGTAACTGAGATCTTGCACTTGAAAAATATAATATGATTTAATTACTCAGTATTGAAATAAAATCCTTGATTTAGCGATAAAAACCTATAAAAATAAGGTATCTTTATTGTGCCTTTTTTTACGTTATCTGGTTTTTTACGGAGAGGTGCAAGATCTGAGGTAAGTAATATTTTCTAAAAAACTCCCTTTTAAACTCTTTCTCTAACAATCCGAATTCCTTCCCAAGCCTCTATTCTTCCTGCTTGTCGTTCATGAATCAACACTAAAAAGGCATATAATTCCAAAAATTCATTTCTCTTAACTATATAATCACTGTTTAAATATTCAATTTTTTCCAACGGTAATTTTGATTCCAATATACTTTGTGAGTTAGATATTCTTTTGCTTGATAACCAACTAAATAAGATAGCAAATAAAAATAAGTAATAACAAGTAGATTGATCTATTTTGTTACGAAAAAAATTAACATTATACATAAAATCCTTATGCTGAGTTTTATTTTTTTTAAGCTTATTGTCTAAAGATTTAACATCATCAGCAATTTGGTCACGCTTCAATGTATTAGCTTTCAAATGGTTTGATTCTTGTAAAAACAGAGTTTTAGCTATCTGAAACTTCCTTTTTACAGAAGAAACCGTAGATTTTAATTTATTATAAGTTGATGTATCAATTAAATTTTTATAATCTTCTAATATGCCATAAATTTCTTCATAGTAATCTTTATAATAGTTTAAATATTCATGGGCTTCACTAAATTCTTTTTTAGCGTCTTGAAATTGCTTTTCTGCTTTAACAAATTTTTCCTCTGCTTCTCGAAGTTTAATTTCTACACTATCTATTATGACTTTTGAGAGAGAGGAATGGTTATCTGTCTGTTTAAAAATATCATTTATAGTTTGTTGAATGACTGTATCAAGAATACTATAACTAATAGTATTATCTAGATGAAGGGCAGAAGAAAAATCAATGAGGCAAAGACAATTAGTATACTTGATGAGATCATTCGGAGAAGCGTTGAAAAGAGCTTTGTAAAGTTGCACAAAACAACTATCATCAATTTTTTTAATATTTTCACTAATATTTTTAGCAAGAACATAAGAAAATATATCATTAGAATCAAGAGTAGCAATAAGTGCATTGATAATAACTAAATCTTGCTCACAGATTCCATTTAAATGTTCTTTCCAAAATTGCCATTGGGTTGGTTCAATTCCTGTTATTACCTTCTTCTCCCCATCTCTGCACCAGTACCCCACTAGCCCTTTCGTAACCGGATACTCATCTACTTCTGTTAACTCAGGTAGTCTGTACCTAAAACCTAATATTGAATGTCGTTGAGTTAACCAATTACAAAACTCTTCTGCATAATTAGCTCTTACTCCAACAATTGGCTTTTTTGCTTCTCCATGTGGAAATCTATCGCTTGTCCAATGGTCAGGTTTATAATCTTGACCTAAGAGCATATTTTCATCAATGAAAAGCTGATATTCTGCACAAGTAATATAATTCATGTCAACTGCGATCTTATCTTTTTGATAGCCGAGCGGTCGAGAGGTTAAAATAAAGGCAGTGTCAGGATATGCATGCATCTGTTCATCAACCCATCTGCTAACTTGCTGTCGCTGATTTTCATCGGCTACTTCATCTAATCCATCTAACATTATCAAACATTTGTTTCTACGTAACTTTTCTAAAAACCAATTGTCTAATGGATTAAGCGGCTGAGTTTTTCTTTGCTTTCTTATTTCTTCAGTAATCAACTCTGCTAAAGGTAGTTGCCTATTAATAATTTCCTGATGCACATCTTTAAGATACAACAATACTGGAATTAGTTTTGGCACTTTTGGATGCAATTTTTGCTCGTCTCTGTTTGCGTATGTAAAAGCTAGATATCTTAGAAGAGTAGTTTTTCCAGAACCTGGTGCACCTAGTACTATCATCCGTCGAAATGCAGGATTTTCATTCATCATAGCTAGAAAATCCCAAATCGGCTTCTGCTTTTCTCCTAACTTATTTACGTTTCCCTGCGTTTGTGGAATCATTCTAGAGTTTACTTGAACTACCTCTTTTGGAGCTATTTTAAGTGGTATAAATACTTTTTTTAATTTCAGTATACGATCTTTATCCAATCCCTGCGTCTGATAATCTCGATTTTTATGAATTAAATGCTGATAATATTCGCGATGAAATGGAGAGGTGATTTCCCAAATGGTAAATTCGAGTTTATGCCAAATTAAATCTGCAATAATAGCTGCTTGTTGCTCTTGTTTTAAATTCCACCTTATAACAAGATGATTTAAAAATATTACTATAAACGTTTTAATAAGAAGTAATAGTATCAATATTATGGTGATTAATAAAGGTTGAATTGCTGCTATTATTTGGTGAGCAAAAAGATGACGAAATGTGATTGCTAACTCAAAACCAATCAGAGCTAATAGTAATAAAGTTAAAATTAAATTTTGCCATCCAGAAGCTCTAGGGGCTAATTTCTGCCCACCCAATAATATATAGAAGATAATGTTTTTAATGAAATTACCTTCGACATAGTTACCTTCAATACGCTCATTATAATTACCTTGCTCAATATCAACACGATGATTCTCTGGCTCATGATTTTCTGGCATAGTCTATTTAGATAAGTCAGTAGAAGTCAGTTGGATATGAAGATAAAGCAAGCGTTTGCAAAAAAAAGATTTAAATCTCCTTGTTCTTGTGCTAATCATCCAAAGTGCCAATAAAAAGAATTGCTACAGGATGATTCAGGAACTGTGCTAAAGCTTGAGTACCTTGAGAAGGCAGAGGGCAGAAGGTCTGGTCAGCTTTCAATGCACTAAATACTCGTTCTATTAAAGTCTGATTATTATCAATAGTACTGCTAAAATTAGAGCTTTAGATATATACATTACTAAAGTTAGCTCCCTCAAGGTGTTGATTTCTAAATGATCGCCTTCTCAGATTTTACCCTGAGTAATTATTTGGTGGCATAGCTCACGCGTCAGTAACGCTACTGATGCCTGGTCGCTTGTTCTCTTCAATGATATTCTGTTCTTTGGCAATAGACAATCCCTTAAGTATTGTTTTGCGATAGCGAAGCGCTGCCGCCTTGCAGCGGATCGCACCCGGTTCTCTAAGTTACATTGTCAGCTGACGAGCGTGAAGAATGATTAAAAATAGAGAACTGAAATGAGGGAAAAGCGTATCTTGTAGACAAGCATACAAGTAGTGGCTTACCCTCAAATTTCAGTCAGGATGATGCACTCAGTTGTTGTAATGCTTCAACGCTGGAGATAAGCGATCGCATCTGGTAATGGACAACTCGGATACTCCCGCATCGCCACATCAATCGCCACAAGGTCATACGGTAGGTCAAATTGTCGCCTGTTTTTAATTGGGATCAACACTGCCAAAACCCCCATCTTAGTGGGTAAATCTTTGACTGGAGTATTGATACAGATTCCAGTCATACACGCCCACTCGTACCATTGTTGCTGCTCAGGTGTCAGAGTATTTAAATCTCGCTTTTCAGGTTCCGGCTTCTTCACTAACCAGCCTTCCTCCAAGCACTTCACGAAATATCCTTCGCGGTTGGTAACTTTACCTTCTTTAGCTTTTAAATTAACATAGGCGATCGCATCTACAAATTTCTCCGAATACAATGCCCACAACTTCTCTGCCTTCGCTGGGACTAAATGAATATCAGCATTTTTCAGAAGAAGCATAATTTCATTCGGGAATGTTGCGGCTTCTCTAGTTGCGACGCTCTTAATCGCTGTTATGCCCGGCTTCTTGGGAGTTACAACCTCAACAGCTACACCTCTTACAGTATTCTGTAAGTAATTCAGAAAATAACCTTCTTTATCCTCTTGATTGACAATTTCCCCAGTTTTCCCAAGTTGGATTGCCGCGTCTAACATCGCGTCTTCACCATACTGAGTTAGGCAATGGCGCATTTGAGGCGTTGTTAAAATCACACCCATTGCTATTAGAGTTTTGGAAAGCCGCAGTGATACCACTACTTCAGCATCTTCTGACTGTTTGCCGACACTTTTAAAAAGCTCAGATTGAGTTTTCCAGCATGCATTCAGTAACCGACTTCCGACACTTGCCAGCGCTTCTAAAACGAGTAGGGGAACTTTGCTGAAGGCGATCGCTCTCCCTATGACTTTCTGCGCCGTCAGTCCCTCTTGATCCATCTGCCTTTGTATCTCTACACCAGTTTCCTGGTCGTAAATGGGAGGAATTTGAGCATAACGGCTACCATCCGGCAAGCTACGCCAAATCGAGGGGGTGTCCGTGATAGGGACACTAACATGTTGTTGTTCAATTAATATTTTACTAACAACAACAAGATTGTTGTTTGAGTCCGTTTGAGGGTCATCCGTTTTAAGGACTACTTCCTCCGCTAATAATTCTTCTGTTGAGGGAAATTGTACTACATTGTCTCCTTTGTGGCAAGAGGTGTCCGCAGTACGGACTACCCTTTCTGGTTCTGCTTTCCACTCCTCTACTGGTTTGAAAGAGTACTCACTACTAGTTCCTGGTCGTTTGTTTTCTTCGAGGATGTTTTGTCTAACTGCTTGGTCGAGTCCCTTAAGGATCGTCTTGCGGTCATGTCCTGTTCTTTTCGCAGCCGAGTCAGCAGATTCAGTAAATGTCCCACCTGAAATGGTGCGGTACAAAACTTGGCTGAGGGCTATTGATTCTACCAGTGTTGGCTTTGCTTCTACAATTTTGCAGAACCTTAACAACGCTGCTTCTTTCAGTTCTAAGGATAGGCTTTGTATCCACTCACTGGTGACGCCACTCAAGTCAAGAGTATCTGTAGTTTCTGGAGATAGTGTTGTGCTCATGGCTCACCTATCTCTTGGGGTGATATGGACGTGAAAAATTTGCCTCTATCAAATGTGTAGAGGAATCTGATATGATTTGAGTCATAAATCAATATAATTATTTGACTAACCTCTACTAGCAAGCGTCTCAAACTAGCAGTAGGGGTTTTACATCGTTAAGCTATGTATAAGTTTTTGCACCCTAGCTCTATGCAAGTCCCTTGTGGGAATGCAAGCAAATTATTTTGTGTTTATCTGTATTGACTATACCATACAATCAATACAAGTGACAGATGTAGCAAAAATTAACCCGTCAGTAATTTGTGACGGGTCAAGCTGGATAAAAAGATCGTGAGTAAATGCCTGAAAATTGCTTAGCTGTGACAAGGTTTCACTTTTCAGGCGGTAGATTCCCCCACTAGGCGAGTATTTTCGATCCCGATTCTCTGCTCTACAACCTCTAATCTCCTTCTCAACTCGATGAGATCCATTGCTTCGTGTTGTTTGCTTGAGAGATATTCATCCACAAAGCTCAGAATCACGTCTGTTGCTGTCCTGTTGTCTTGTCTAAGTCTTTTGACAAACTCATCTTTTTTATCTGGGTCGATTTCTACGGAAATAAACGTTCTTTGCTTTTTAGCCATAAGTCACCTTCTGTCTCTATCCCAAATTTAGTGCAGTCAGCAGGTGTATTGCAACGTATTGATGGTATTCCCTATTTGTATTGATTGTATTGACGTGTATTGATTAAAAGTGTAATATATAACTATCAGGGAATTCAAGCTTTATTTATTTACCAAATCAAAATTACTCAGGCGATCGCTCGGAGCCTTGGAAACTTGTGCGATCGCCTGAGTGAATCCCATTAACTATGTAGGAATCTCACATCTATGTTACAACATTCCCATCTCGTCAGCACCGACGAGCAAATCATCGCGCAAGCCGAGTTGAACGCATACATCAGTCAACAAGCCCAAGAGATAGCCCCCGAGGCAGAAGTTCAATTCATCGACCTCAACGGCTTCTACAACTATGAGGCACAAGCCAATAACCAAACCATAGCCACAATCACGAGTGATTGTGGAGATTTCGTGACTCAACCGTGGGTTGTCATGGTGGGTGAAGTGGAGGTACACCGTGCTGAGACTTGGGCAAAATGCGCTCACTACGTTCAGTGGCATTACAAACAAGGGACACTACCTAAACTAAAAACCATATCAGCTGAAGAATTGCTAGATAAACCTTTTGACCAACTGACTTACCAAGAGTGGGAAAAGCTTAAAACCTATAAGCCACAGCCTGAAGATATGGATTTCGTAGCAGCGTAATCACAGTTTTGGGTGGATACCTTGTCCACCCTATTGACAAAAATTAACAATCTTCAGCTTTAAAAGACAATGTTTAAACGTGCTACAAAATCCCAAATCAAAATCAGGCTTGCCTTCAGTGGGGCCGCCGGTTCAGGCAAAGCCCAGCCTTTAGACGCCAAAATTTTGACTCCATCAGGGTGGAAGTTAATGGGCAACATTCAAGTTGGAGATTCAGTTATCAACTCTCAAGGGCATAGCTCAAGGGTTACTGGCGTATATCCACAAGGACTTAAGGACGTTTATCGTGTAATCTTTACTGACGGCTCTAGTACTGAATGCTGTGCAGATCACCTATGGTTAACCCAGTCTCACCTTGATCGAGACAAACATCGGCAAGGAACAGTCAAGCCATTTCACGCGATTATGGAGTCACTAAAATCCGAGCGTGGTAAGAAGTTACACTACATTCCAATGGTCAAACTAGTAAGTACATACCTAAAACTAAGTATCAACCATTGCGGGCAATTGACTTAGTTGAATATGTTGGAGTCAAGCCTGTGCAGTGCATTGCCGTAGACGCCTCAGATAACCTCTACGTAACTGACCGCTGCATACTAACTCACAATACCTACAGCGCCTTAGCCATCGCATCTCAATTAAGTACTCGTATTGCACTAATTGACACTGAAAGGGGTTCTGCCAGTCGCTACGCCGATTTATTCAACTTCGATGTGTGTGAACTTAATAACCACCATCCAGCTAAGTATATTGACGCAATCAGGACAGCCGAGGCAGCAGACTATGAAGTCATTATCATCGATTCCCTGTCTCACGCTTGGTATGCTGAACTGGAGCTAGTTGACTCTGCCAAAAATAGCTTTACAGCGTGGAAAGATGTGCGTCCCTTAGAACGACGACTGTTAGACACTATTGTACGCTGTAATTCCCACGTCATTGCCACAATGCGAAGTAAAACCGAGTGGGACACTAGTCAGAAAGATGTTAACGGTAAGATGAAGCCAGTTAAAATTGGCACGGCGGCAATTCAAACGAGTGGCATTGAGTATGAGTTTGACATTGCAGGTGAGCTAAGTGCTGAGCATATTCTGTGGATTAGCAAGAGCCGTTGTCCAGAGTTGCAGGATACCAGTTGGTTAAAGCCAGGGGTAGATTTGGCTGTAGCACTGAAGCGGTGGATAGGGACAACGCCAAGTACACCAGCAAGTGTACCAGCTACTAACGGGAACCCTCACAACGAGCGTGTACGCGGTGTTCGTACACTGTTGGGGATCGAAGGTAAGGCAGTTTTGGAGTGGCTGAAGACTGAGATGCTGGTTAACTCTCCTGCTGAGTTGGAAAAAAACCAAGTTGATGAGCTTATTGAGTCGATGGCTGTGCAGTGGGCTGTGAAACAGGGTATGCAACACAATCATGCTCTCAACAGCTTTAACAAGCATATCCCGGCAATAATCCAAGAGGGATACACCGAAGTCGATGCTCTAAAGTTGTGGATGGAGCATGTAGTTGAACAGAAGCACTCCTCTGTTGAAGTAGGATGATAGTCAAAGAAGGAGGGCAATTAACGAAAAGGTGTGGGGAGCGATCGCCTTTTTTTTGACTTTTGATTTTTGACTTTTGACTTCCCGATAGGGCGGTTTACCTTGGGACAAGCAGAGGGTAACGGAGAGGTAGGAGGTACTGAAAGTGCAGAAAAATTTATTCAAGCCAACTGTTTTCTTCCCCCGGTGCCAGGTATCGGATGGGTGGAATGCTGATTCTGGCGTGGAAAGGGATACTGTAATAAATCTTAATAAATTTCGGAAACACTTATTAGGTTATAATTCACAAATCGCAACGCGAGAAAAGAAGACTCAATGTCTCGCGATCTCGTGCAGTACCAGCAAGCATCTCTTTCCATCTCCCCCCAGAAAAGTTACCGTTCTCCGTTCTCCGTTCCATCTCTAACCAAATTCTATTATTTGTATCAAGTAACGGTAGGCTACCTACAGTTAGGTTACTTTTTATTAATCGTTCGTATTCGTCCACATACTTGTCATCGCTGTTCCCCTCGTTGTTATACCACCGAACTGCCTTAGCAAACTGTAAATAGTTGTCATAATATTTGTTGTTCCACTGTCCTGGTTCTGTACTCAGTCGATTTCCAGTATTAATCCATATTTTCTTTTGCACACTAAAGCCAAAACGATTGTCTGAATTACTGACCCAAAGCTGGTCTATTCTTTGCAGGTCTGGACAAGAAAAGCTATTAATGTTGTCATAATCTAAATATCCTTCTTTTTCTCTTTCAGCAATATGTAGCATGAGCCGATATGTTTGATCATTAGCTTCTTTCCATTGTTTCGCCTTCAAAAAGTATTTCAAATCAGCAAACGAATACTCTTTCAAAGATTTCCGAACCGTTTCTAGTTGTAAATTGTCTTTATTTTGAGTTACAAGTAAATCTAAGTAATTTTGAGACAAAGATTTACTCAGAGATTCTCCATTTCCTACAATAGAAAATTCTTCGTTAAAATGGTCAATCTTACTGCTTTGGAGGATATTGAATGCTTCTTTGTAAGCGTCCATTGCCTTTGGAGTGTTATTTTGTTTTCTGAGCAAATTGCCTTGAACTGTCAAAGCAAATATTTCTATCTGCAAGAATTCACTTTTTGATTCTATAACCTCTTTTTCCTCCTTGTTTTCATTCCATCCCCTTAAAAAGTTCATACTCTGTTTGATAGATTTTTCTGCTGATTTCAAATCTCCGAGATCTTGATAAGCTAATGATTTAGAAGCATGTAAATATACTTGTTCAATTTGTCCATCTTTGATTTTAATAGTTGCTTTTTTGGATATTAAGCGAGCAGTTTGTGAGTCCGACGGGAATTTGTCAGCCAGTTCTTTTAGCTGTTGTGGATATGCTACATATGTGTATGTTTCTTTAAGTTTTTGTTGCGCTTCTTTGACTTCTTCCCTAGCCAGGATGACTGAAACTGCTGCTCCAAATAGAGTCAAAACTAAAATAACAGTCCCATTACGAATTCTCTGTCTAGCTTTCTTATTAGCCTTAGTTAGTGCTATATTTCTCTGTTCCGCTGCTTCCCTATTCTTCCTCTCTCTCTCTAACTGTGCTTCTTTTTCTTGAGAAGCAATTTCTTCTTGAATTTCCTTCTCTTTACTAGCTGCTAAAAACTGCCTGTCCTGATAACTTAAATTTTTATCCTTCGCCCATTCAAGAGCTTCTCGTAATGCATTCCTCCTCAATAATCGAGACTCGTCGGTTCCTATAGAAGCCACCCAGAACCTAAAGCTTTCAGAGTAAGGACGCAGATTTTTTAATTGGTTTTCAATCCAATTGTCAGCAAAAATTTCTTGATAAATGGGATTATAAACTCTTAACTTATTATGCTGCCTAACAACTAATCCCGAAAGTTGTAACTCGCTTTGCTCTAAAGTATCATCTGCTGACAAGCTACTTTGTCCTTCATCCAGCCGAACCATCTGATACAGTTCCAGCAAATACCCAGCCCGTTGTTCATCTCTCAAAATTCTAGCTCGAATAGTTCGTAAATGCTCTGGTTCATCCTGAGATTCCCAATTCTCAATGATGCGCGATCGCACAACCTGTTCAACAGAACGAGGATTCTCTGACTGGGACTCCTCCACCATAAACTGACAAAGCTTCTGCGTCAGAAATGGTTGTCCTCCCGTCCAGTGTAAGATTTCCTTCATTACTGCTTGGGTGTCACTAAATTTCCCATGTAAACCCTTTTCTAAAGGTTCAACTTCATGTAATTGAAATCCCTTGAGAGAGATAGCTTTACCAATATTAAATGGAGTACGTTGTTTATCTTCTATTAAATTGCTGGGTGATGCGACTCCCAACAAACAGAAGGTAAGACGATTATATTCAGGATTATCAACACGCTTGTTGTAACAAGCGCGAATCAATGCAAAAAAGTCATCGGTGGGAAACTCTAGACTAAGTACACTATCTATCTCATCAATAAAGATAACAATATTTTCTTTAACTTCAGCCAGTAATATCTCTTCAAGGAACTTACGAAATCTTGTTACCAATGAATTTAACTGATTAGCTGACCACCAATCGGCAAAATCTAAATCTAAATCAAAACGTCCAATGAGTGTATCGATTAAATCTACATACCATTGTTCTGGTGGCACATTCTGAATCCCTCCAGCAGAAAGGTCAATTGCTGCACACTTCACACCTTCTTCTCTCAATCGGCTCATTATCTGTACACGCAAGCTGGACTTTCCGCTTTGTCGGGAATTCAGGACATAACAAAACTTTCCTGCTTTTAGTCCAGTATACAACTCACTATCCGCTGACCGTGTTACGTAGGTGGTAGCTTCTTCAGGTAGACTTCCAGAGAAAATGTACTGGTCAACCATAACTTACCTCAAACGCACCGAGAAATATTGACGATATAAGTTACAACTGGGAACACAATCATTACCAGAAAGTTTTACTAACCCTAAGCTATGCAGTTTAAATGCGACTTCAGTATCCAACTGTACAGGATTATTCGCCATTACCACTTGTTTATACCCTATTTCTAGCTCACGATTATGTTGTAAACTCCACAATTGTTGTCGTAAATGGTTGCTAAAAATTCCTTGTTCTGTCGGTGCAATCCTCAAAAGTTCTTCTAAAGTTACTTGTTGATTTTTGAGGTAAGCTATTGCCTGCTGCACCAAGTAAGGATGTCCCCCTACCAATCCCATCAAATCACATACGCTTTGTTCGACCAATTGACCATCTAACTCCAACTGTAAGGCAAGCGATTTGACTTGCTGTAAGTTGAACTCAGACAATTCAATTAGTTCCCCAACATTAAACGGTGAGTGATTGGTATCTAAGTCTGGATAAGCTTCTGTGGAATGGACTATTACTAACCGTAGCCTCCTCCATAGATTACCAATCTTATCTCGACCTTTGGCAGTTTCATACCACCCACGCAAGAGTAAGCAGAACTGGGGAAAAATTTCTGGATATTCAAATAGTCGTTCAAAATTATCTATAGCAATGACTAAAGGACTTTCTGTTGATGGTAATATGTATTTTTCCAAATAACGAGTACAGTTTTTATTAATGCCATAAATATCTTGCCAGTATTTATCTAGTTGTGGTTCAAGCTCTAAACTGTCAGCAACGTCAGTACATAACCATTGTAAGAATGTCTTCAGGTCAGAAAGGATATTAATATCAGCAAGTTTTAAATCTAATTTCGCAACTTTGTAACCCGTAAGTCTAGCATAGTCGAGCGATTTTCCTAACAGCAACGTTTTCCCCATTCTCTGCGGAGCTTTAATGCGAATCATCGCTCCTGGTTGTACAATTGCTTTGTAACATTTCTCCTCAATGGGTGGTCGTTCAATATATAGATTGGTGTGGGTACTAAGAGAATTCTCAATCCATTCAACTTTTCTTTTCAAAACTGGTGTCTCCAAGAGTGAAACATCTTCCATTTGAATGGCAACTAATCCTTCTTCAAAAGCCCGAGGTATAATATCAAGACTATCTGGATTTTCGTAGCCGAGTCCATCGTAAAACCCAATAGCAAATACAATAGCTCCTTTGTCACCAATCGGCTGATTCATGCCGATAGTATAATCAATATGTTGGCTGATAGCGACTGCGGATTTTTCGGAATAACAGGCGTTAAGTAATACACACTTAACATGATTGGTGTGTAGCTTAAATAATGCTGCTAATGCGAATGGTGATACAGCTTTATGAAAACCCAAATCATCTTCTAATACCAAGCTGCCATCCTCCATGCCATGTCCACAAAAATGG
This sequence comes from uncultured Scytonema sp., assembly GCA_937873135.1. Classification (GTDB taxonomy): domain Bacteria; phylum Cyanobacteriota; class Cyanobacteriia; order Cyanobacteriales; family Nostocaceae; genus Rhizonema. Next base: position 15,234 of record CALMVQ010000335.1, read on the forward strand.
ACAATAGACGGTTGCTCTTCTGCCAACGCTCGACGAATATCTTGGGGACGTACAGCAGTTCTGACTTGAATTTCCCACTTATCTCTTTTGACTGCCCGTCTAATAGCTTCAACTATATCCCGAATTTCTTTATCCAAACGTAATCCATCAGGGATTGCTGTTAAAATCAATACTTTTTCTGGCGACATTACCGTTCCCAAACGCTCGCTTTTGTGGAGGTGGTAACTATACGCTTACTAGATAGGGAATCTTCTTTTTGTTTTAGCCATTGCTTTGGGAGCTCAATTATCACTCTTCTCAAAATAATTTCACAAATAGCACAGGTTGCGTGAAATCTCTTTTTTATGTTGTCGGCGATACTAGTATGCATGACTTTTACAGAGATGAGGCTGCTTTGAAACAGTATCCAAACTTATATACAAATTTATCAGACACTATTCCAGAATAGATACTATCAATTTCTGCTTGATTTTGATAGCTTGGTTCATTGGAATTATCAATTTCCTCAGCGCAATTTTGTGCCAAATTGTATATTTACTCACAATCGGCGATGTGACAACAAACCAATAACCAACAAAATACCCACTAGATCTATACCAGTAGGTAAAATGTGATAAACATCAAAACTTAAGACTCCGCATGACGACAAATCAACCTGATTCACTTGAAACCCGTTTAAGCCGTCTCGAAACACTGTTTAGCAATGTGGGTGAAACAGTATTCGCTCAAAGTGAAGCGATTGCCAGTAACAAACAAGCTATCGACGCCTTGACTACCAATATCAATAGGCTTGCAGAACAAAGTTATACCTTTGCTGAACAAACTAACCGAAATATCAATGTATTAGCTGAACAAGCCGAACGAGATAGACAGCAAGCCGCTATTGACCGTCAAGCTTGGCAAGCCGAAATACAGAGAGACAGAGAACAGGCAGCGGAAGAAAGACAACAGGCTGCTATTGACCGTCAGGAGTTCAGAACTTCGATAAATCAAATCTTGGATTACCTGCGAGATCGCAACGGCGGTAGTCCCCCACCACAAGCAAATTAATTTAATGAATTGTAGTAATGTAAAGATTACAGCAGTCTTATTTTTGATATAAGCAATGTAAGACAAGCACACAGATTCTCGTACTTGTTGGGTTCTAGACATTACAATCGAACTGTAGGAAAGCAATAGTAAATTTCCCCGTCTTCGCTAACGTTAAAAGTTGCATCAAACTCCTTTGCTTTCTCATCCAAATACTGCTTAGCAATACCTGCTGTTAGCTGTGCCTCCAAAGCAAACTGCATGACTGTAATCTTACCCTGCTCAAGTTTTAGCTGTTGGTGAAATATTGACTGGAGTCGCTGTTGGACTTCAATACGACCTTGTCGATGCAAACTCCATGCTAGACAGGAGCCTGCTCCAGTTATAGGTAAACCAAACAGCAGACAAGCCATAGCCTCACTAACCCTCTCTTCGTGACTAATACTGTGATTAAATGGTGCGTATGCTCCAGCAACTAAAAAAAGAGTTCCTAACCCCAGTAACAAGCCCGTAGCCCCTTTTTTGATTAGCTTCATACTTAAATTTTTGGCTATAATGTCTCTATTTTATATATTGCATCTGTCCATTTGAATGTTAATTCTATCACAAGCGTACGTTCTAATGTATTCGGTTAATACTGAGTAAAAAAACACAGAAGTAATTTGGAACATATTGTTGGAAATGCAATTCGTGCGCGATTCCCCCAATCAAGTAGACTTGTAGTGGCGATCGCACTTAAAAATGATGAAGAGAGTGCGTGTTGTTTTGCAAAAACCTGAGTGAGGCGCGTGATTCTATCTTTAGCCATTGATTATCCTGACATAAGGTTAACCATGTACGGACTCGATCCCCATCATGGTAGGTAACTGACAGGGACTTAGCAGCAGATACCATTTTGATACTAAAGGATGATCGGCAATTCCCAAAAATACAGTAATTTTGAATTCCTCCCCGCAATCGGGTTAATCGTCACAGCCGCCGTTGCCAGTGCTATGGTTGTGGCTTTCTATTTTGATAATATCAAGCACTACTGCAACAAGCGCACGAATTGCTTTACTTTCGTCACAATGCAGTAGAGTGAAGAGGTAGATAACCCTGATTTAGTCAAATATCCCCATTCGTAAACAATTATGGGGTTTTTCGTGATTGTTGAGAACAATGAGACAAGCCGAAAACTGGGAGCATCCCAATTTGGAGAAAACACATTATTCGCGAGGCTATCTCGCGAA